>CAMCQT010000017.1 GCA_945877125.1 Candidatus Brevifilum fermentans
TCGGATTGATGGAGGGACTGTAAAGAGTCTTGGTTAGGTTCCAGTCAACCGCCACCCCATCAATGGTCAGGTTTGGAGAGGTAGCTGGAATTGGGGTGCTCCAGGCGGACGCGCCAACGGGCTTAATCTGTCCGCTGGCTGTGTTTGTAAAAGTGACGGGCAGGGTACGCACGTCGTAGCGTACTCTCAAGGCAATCACCGCATCAGCTTGTGAACCGTCCTTGAAATTATTGCTTGTAATGGTAACTACCCCGCCGGTTTCGGATATGGTATATATGCTTCCGCCAGTCCCCGAGACTTTCGACTCTGTTGCCACATAAGTGAACAAGGGGGTTCCGTTGACGGGGTGAATCGGCAGAGTGTCTGTAATTTTCAACTCACCGCAGTCCGTGGTCAGGCTGCTGCACGCAAAATGAATACGATACAGGATGGTGTCGCCAACCTTGGCATTGGTAATATTCCCATCAATCGTTTTGGTCAGGGAAAGCGTCTCCCCGGCTGCCTGTACGTTTTGCGCCGGGACTTGCCCAAGCACCATCCCAAACAATAACACGAAGGCAAATAGACGAAACAAAATGGGTGTTAGTTTGGCTCTAAAACTGTGAAGAATAATTTGCATTATCCACTCCTCTATGACTAGCGATGAAAATGAATGAAATCGAATTACAAATGTAGACTTAAAAATGACATTATTTATATAAACGAGAATTGAGGGTCTCGGCAAAAAAAGACTTCGAAAATCTGTCCTGATGTGCCTAAAATTTATAGGCTGCTAAAGATTTTCGAAGTCTGAGACTACTGAGATATTTAATTATTATTCAATTTGACGCGAAAGCGCCTTTCCGAATAATTTTTTCCATATCTTTAAAATAAAAAAAACAGCAAACACCAATACCGGCACATATGTACATAGACGTATGTGCGTACGGCCGGTTTCGCTGTTTGCTCGCCAACACTTTTTCTCTTAACTAAATAGAGAAAAGCGACCAATGAAAGTGTTGGGTCAACGCATCCGTAAAATCACCTAAAAGTACTATTTTTATGAGTATTTTATGAGTATTTTATGAGTGTTTTTAAACAATGTCAATAAAAAAAAACGACAATTTTGTAATGTTCTTGTAATACATATTGAATTATCAAAGTTATTCGCTAACGCAACTCTTACACACGTCCGCTCCTTACGGGTGATAAAATAAACAAAGTAAGAAGTACACAAGTTCCAACATCATCCTTCATCCTTCATCCTTCATCCTTCACCCTTTTCCCCCATGCTCCCTTCCAACATGCTTCCCGATTTCCGCGTTCGTCAACGAGATTATTTGCTTGAAATCTCGCGCCTGCTCACTCAGGAATTAGATCTTGAGAAATTATTGGCGCGCATTTTACGCGTCTCGATTGAAATGCTGGCGGGGCAGGCGGGATTAATTGCGCTCAAACAACCCGATGGCTGGCGCGTGACCGCGGCTCATGGAATCGCTCCGGCATTTTTAAGCTACCTGGCTCCGTTGCTCGCAGAAGAAAAAGTGGGTGAGTTGGATGTGCGTGAACTCAACCGCATGTTAAAGGAACTGACCTACACCGCCAGCATGGGTTTGCTCAACGGCACAGGTTTGCCCCTCGCGGCACATGGACAGGTCATTGGCGTCATCTTCATCTTCCGCAACTATGCCGACCTATTCACCCCCAACGACAGAATCCTTTTGCAATCTTTTGCTGACCAGGCCGCGATTGCCGTGTTCAATGCGCAACTTTATGGACAGGTCACCTACGAGAAGCAGCGCCTCGACGCATTACTTGATTCTGCCGCAGATGGCATTCTCATTCTTAATGCAGAGCAGGAAGTGGAACGATGCAACCCCGCCTTTGAGAAACTTTACGGTCTTACCCGCGATGAGATTGTCGGCAAAAAACATGGAGAGATCATCCACTGGAAGAAAGAGCCGCAGGGCATGACCCTCGAAGAATCGGTGGCAAGCGGATGGCCGCTCACGCCCAACGCAACTTTATATGTAGAAGGTGACCTCGAAAGACCGCAGCCCGCTCATTTGCCGGTGGGTATCACTTACGCGCCTTTGCTTTCAAGTGAAAATAAACTACGCAACGTCTTTGTCAGTGTGCGCGACATTACACACTTTCGCACAGCAGATGAGATCAAGGCGACCTTCATCTCCATTGTCAGCCACGAACTGCGGACGCCGGTCACGCTCATTAAAGGCTACGCATCCACTCTGCGACGCGATGACGCCAAATGGGATAAAGCCACCATCAGCGATTCGCTCCAGGTTATCGAAGAGGAAGCAGACCGTTTGTCTAAGATGATCGATGATTTGCTTGACGCATCGCGCTTGCAGGCAGGCGGCCTCAGCTTGAACCAGGCCGATGTCGCCGTAGCCAGCCTGGCGAAGCGGGTGACCGCGCGTTTTTCATCGCAGGCGCCAAAGCATCACCTCGTCACCGAATTTCCCGAAAACTTCCCCGTCATCATTGGCGATGAAACGCGCATCGAGCAGGTCATCTCCAATCTGGTTTCAAATGCTTTAAAGTACACATCCAAAGGCGAAATAAAGATCAGCGGCACCGCGCGCCCTGAGCAGGTTATTATTTGCGTCAGCGATGAAGGCTCTGGCATTGAAGCCAAAGACCTGCCGCATATTTTTGACCGCTTCTATCGCTCGACAGATGCCGTCAAGCAGACGAAAGGCGCGGGGCTGGGACTTTACCTGGCGCGCGCAATTGTCGAAGCGCATGGCGGGCGCATCTGGGCTGACCCCAAGCCTGATTCTGGCGCGAGGATTTGTTTCTCCCTGCCGCGTTAAACCAGATGGTAAAATAATCCACTTTCTTAATTCATAAAGTTGTAGTCCAAAATCTAAATTCATAAATCGGAAATCAACCCATGTCACAAACTCAAATTTCTTGCCCCCGCTGTAGACAAATAATTCCCGCCAACGTTGAACAACTTTTCGACGTGACCCATGAACCCGCATCCAAGCAGCGCTTGATGAGCGGACAATCAAACCATGCCCATTGCCCGCACTGCGGATACGAGGGACGTCTCGCCACCCCAGTCATCTACCACGACAACGAGAAGGAACTTTTGCTGACTTTCTTCCCGCCTGAATTGGGACTGCCTCTCAATGAACAGGAAAAAATGATGGGACCGTTGATCAAACAGGTCGTAGACCGATTGCCTCCTGAAAAACGCAAAGGTTATTTATTTAATCCGCAGGCTAACTTTACCTACGAATCAATGCTGGAAACCATCTTGAACAAGGACGGCATTTCCTCCGAAATGATCAAGGCCCAGCAGGAACGTGTGACGCTGATCGAAAAACTGATCCAGATGACCTCGCCAGATGCGCGCCTGGAATTGATCAAACAAAATGAAAAAACCATTGACGAGCAATTTTTTGGCTTGTTCAGCCGCATCGCGCAAAACGCCATGCAAAGCGGACAGGAACCGATTGCGCGCGCGTTGATCGAATTGCAAAAGCAACTGCTCGAAGAGACCGCCTTTGGTCGTCAGCTAAAGGAATCTGTCGGCGAAGTAGAAGCCGCCACAAAGGTACTGCAAGAAGCGGGGCAGAGCCTCAATCGTGAGAAACTGCTGGAGTTCGTGCTCGAAGCCAAGAGCGATGCCCGCATCCGCGCGTATGTTTCACTGGCGCGCGGTGGCATGGACTATACCTTCTTGCAGAGTTTGAGCGAGAAGATCGAGAAAGCCGAAGGCGAGGAAAAAGCCAGACTCGAATCCATCCGCGAGAAAGTGCTGGGATTTATCGCCGAAGTGGACAAGCAAATGGAAGCGCGCTTCAAGCAGTCCCAGGATTTTATCGAGACTCTTCTTGAACAGGAAGATGTGGAAAAAGCCACACGCGAAAATATCGACGGCTTTACGCAGGATTCTGTGGAAGTGGTCAATCAACTTTTGCGCCAGGCTTCTGAGAAGAACGATTATGCGCGCATGGGCAAGCTGCAGAAAATGGCGCAGGTCTTGCAGGAAGCCAGCGCGCCTCCGCCAGAAATTGCATTCGTTGAACAGTTGCTGCAAGCGCCCGATGATGCCGGTGTTGTGCAAATGCTGAAAGACAACGACGCGATGGTCAACCAGCAATTCCTCGAAGCCCTCAGCGGATTGGTCGCCCAAATGGAAGCGCAAGGTGAGAACCCCGAAGCCAAAGCCATGGGCGAGAGACTCGGTGAGATTTATAAAACAACTTTGAAGTATTCGATGAAGAAGAATATGGGGTAGGGGAGTAAAAAGGAAAAAAGTAAGAAGTAAAAAGAGACAGTCACCTGTGTCAGAGGGTGGCTGTCTCTTTTTGTAACTGAATTGGAGCGCATTTTTTAGTCCGCTTTAGCGGGCTTTGTTCTACGCCTGAATTTTGATGGCGGTATATTTTGCTCCGCCGCGCAGCCTGCCGAGGAATCCAAATATGTGGAACATGATTCCATATTTTTTCTTCATCAATTTTTCAAGGTCGCTGATGGCTTCGGGCGCTTCGTTTGTTTGGGCGTGGGCGGTGATCCACTCGCCGAGGACTTCGCCAGATGAGGTGCAGGGCGCAATGCGGACGGCGCCGTTGTTGCGAATCCGCTTGGCTTTGCCAGCATTTGCCTGAGTCCAGACGAAAAATGTTTCTCCGTCTTGCACAAACCAAACGGGAGTTTTGATCGCCTGTCCATTTTTGCGGACGGTTTCGATGTTCAAATAATTTTGCTTTTGAAATTGGTTGAGTGTCATTTTATTTCCTTTTCAATTTTGGAGTCCAGAAGTTCTACTTCTGGACTTTTGCAAGTATCCGCAAGTAGAACTTGCGGACTCCGTGTTATTTTTTTGTGGCAAGAAAATCAATCACCGCCTGCATAAATTCTGCGGGGCGTTCTTCTTGCGGAAAATGTCCGCATTGCGGGATGATGACCAGCGCCGCGTTTGCAATTTCACCCGCCAGTTGAACCGATTGCTCGGTTGGCACAATGCGGTCGTCGTCGCCTGTGATGACCAGCACGGGCAGATTCAGTTCGGGCAGGCGTTGAGCCAGTCCGCTTTCGCTGCTGGCGGCGGTTAATTCCCAGAGCGCCTTGTCCCAATTTTCCACGTTGAGCGGATTCATATAGCCCGCCATGATTTCTGGCGTCACTTTGCTGGGGTCGTGGTAGGCGAGCCTGACAATTCCTGGAACCTGCGCTTGCAGTTGCCGCGCAATCAATTGTCCGAGATGTTTCATCTGCGGCGTGCCAAACAGCGGACGGATAAACGCGGGCGCGCCGCCGCCTGCATAGACGGCTGGGTCAACCAGAATTAGGCTTTGGATACGCTGTGGGTATTTCAACGCGGTCAGCAGTGAAATTGTCCCGCCCGCCGAGTTGCCAACCAGAATCGCCCGCTCCACGTTGAGCGCATCCATCAAGCCGATGACCAGTTCTGCTTGCGAGTTTTGGCTGTACGGATTTTCTCCCGTCCATTCCAGCGGACGTTCGGTCAAGCCGAAGGCGGGTCGGTCGTAGGCGATGACTGTGCCAAGTTCGGCAAGCGGCTCGACCACTTCGCGCCACGCAAACAAGTTTGCGCCGAAGCCGTGCAGCAAAATAAAAGTCGGTTGTCCTGTGCCGTACATTTTGTAGTGGACGTTGATTCCGTTCACTTCCACAAAGCGGCTGTCGGCGTCTGTCAATTCTTCGATGGGGATGGTATTTTCCAGCGGCGGCACGGGGATGAGGAAGGGGACAACCAACGCCAGAACAAGAATGACCGCCAGCGTAATTCCCAGCCCGCGTAATATTTGAGACTTCCGAAGTCTCGAAGACTTCGGAAGTCTGGATGCCAATTTTTTTTTCATCATTGTGCCCACTCTTTTGAAAGTTGATATGCCCGCATCGTTCTTTCTTTGACGATGCTGCGATCCACGATGGGTTTTTCTGGATAGCCGTCTACTTTGATTCCCTTTTCCCACGGGGCGTGAATTTCTTTTGAGTTCAATCCGCGCAACTCTGGAACCCACTTGCGGATGTAATCTCCGTTCGGGTCAAATTTTGCGCTTTGCAAAATGGGATTGAAAATGCGAAAGTATGGCGCGGCGTCGGTGCCTGTGCCTGCGGTCCATTGCCAGCCGCCGTTGTTGATGGCTGGGTCGCCGTCGAGCAGATTTTCCATGAACCAGGCTTCGCCCCAGCGCCAGTCAATCAGCAAATCCTTGACCAAAAAAGATGCGACAATCATGCGCGCGCGGTTGTGCATCCAGCCCGTTTCTTTGAGTTGGCGCATGGCGGCATCCACGATGGGCATGCCTGTGCGCCCGTTTTTCCACGCGGTGAATTCGGATTCGTCATTTCGCCAGGGGATGTTCGCCAGCGATTTGTTGAACGCAGTTTTTGCGACATGCGGGAAGTGATATAAAATTTGAATGTAGAACTCGCGCCAGATCAGTTCGTTGAGCCAGACTTGCGAACCTAAGACTTCGGAATTCTTAGAGACTTCCGAAGAGACTTCCGAAGTCTGTTTTGCGGCGTGGACGGCTTGGCGTAACCCGACCATGCCAAACCTGATGTATGGTGACAAAGATGATGTGCCGTCCAAGTCCATGCGGTTGCGGGTGTCTGAGTAATTGGTAATTGGGTAATTGGTAAATTGGGTTAGGCGGTGTTGGGCTTCTGCTTCACCTGCGGGGAAGAGGGGATTGGTTTCGTAGGCGGGCAGGGGTTCTGAAAAAATATTTTCGGGTGTGCTGATATTTTCTGGGGCGGGGAGCAGATGAATCACTGTCAGCAGGGATTTCCAGACTTTCGAATAGGGTGTGTAAATGGTGTATGGTTTGCCATCTGCCTTTTTGACGAATTCGGGATGGTGAACTGTTTGTCCGAGAATCAGTTGCAACGGAAGTTGGCTTGCAATTTGCGCGTCGCGTTTGCGGGCGTAGGGGGTGTAATCCTCTTCGGCGAAGATGGTGGCGGCGTTGGTTTCTTGGATCAGCTGGCGCAGGACATCCGCGGGTTTGCCTGTGCGGATGACGAGATATGATCCGCGCGTTTGTAGATTTTTGTGGAGAGACGAAAGTCCTTCGTACAGAAAACTCTGTCGGCGCGGAGATTGAGAGGAAAAGGCTGGGTCGAGGATAAAGACTGGGATGACGTCACCAACCATCAGCGCGGCATGAAGCGTTGGGTTATCGGTCAGTCTTAAGTCGCGGCGAATCCACCAGATCGAGGTCATGCAATTTCCTTGTTATTAATTTCAAGTTTGATTTTGTTGGCGCGGTCTATCGTCAACTTACCGGTGTTGCCTTGGTTGTCGTTGAAGTTTAGAAATCCATAGGCGCGGATGCGGGTTCGCCCAATCAGTGAAAGCGCGAGTTCGCTGGTGAGGATGCCTGTCAGGTCGGCGGAGTAACTGCCCGATTTGAAATTGAATTTTGACGGCGCGGGCATACCCAATCCGCGCAAACCGATGGTCGTGCCTGTGATCTCTTCGCGCCCCGAGAAAATATCTCCATGAGGCATGGTTGCAGAATAGGAAATTAAATACGTTGGCGAACTGGCTTCAAGTTTTGCCCAGACCTGCGCGCCTGTTATTGGGTCTGCTTCGGAGATTTCCGCGCCGACGGAGTTGAATTGCGGTTGATAATAGGCGCGCCCGAAGGATGTTGAAGATGTGACGGCATACATCGCGATTTTTGCAAGCGCTTCATCTGTTTTGTTGGCTGAAATTAATTCAGGGACAGGCATGAGTAACTGCGTTTTGTGCATACGGCGCACCACGTAGCCAAGCAGGGTGATGCCTGCGGGGGGCAGTTCGTAGCGGATGATGCTGTCAGACATGATTCAACTCCTTTGACGGAATCAACTAAAAGTTAAGCGTGAGGCGCTTCTTAATCCGAAGCGGGAACGGCTTTGCTTTGATTCAAAGTGGCGACAATCGGGTGGTTGTAGATCGTAATGAAAACATAAATGCTGACGCCGACCATGACGACTGCGCCAAATGCGCCTGGCGCCCACGCGCCGATTTGTTGCAACAGCACGCCGCCGAGAAGCGGGGCAATGATGCGCGTGGAACTTTCGACTGCGGCGGAGAGACCGAGGATGCCGCCGATTTCCTGCGGGGCGACGGCTTTGGTCAGCGTGCTGGAGAGCAGCGTGTTGAGCAAGCCGCCTGAGAGCGCGGTGGGCGTCATGATGATGTAAAGCCATAGCACGGACGGAGCCAGCGCCCAACCGAGCAGGGAAATGCCCATCAGCACGACGGACGCGGTGATGAGGATGTCTTCGCGGAAGCGGCTGGTGAGACGCCCGACGAGAAAGCCTTGCACGATGACAGAGAGCACGCCGACGTATGTCAACACGAAGCCAGTGTCACGGGCGGTCAGGTTGAATTTAGCGAGCGCGTACAACGAGAAGATGGTTTGGAAAATTGCGAATGCCAAGCCAAAGAAGAAACGCGTGATGAGAATTGAGCCAGTGAACGGACGCTTGAAGGCAATGATCAGCGCATTCAATGTAATGGCGGGACGTTTCTCGTTCATTTGGGCGCGCTTCTCTGCGGTCAGTGATTCGGGCAGCCAGGCGTAGATCAGGATGAGATTGATGAACGAGATCGCGGCGGCGGCGAAAGCTGGGACTGCGTAGCCCCACTGGCTGAGCAATCCGCCTGTGACGGGTCCGATGATGAAGCCCAGTCCGAAGGCGGCGCCGATCATGCCGAGTCCTTTCGAGCGGGATTTTTCGTCGGTCACATCGGAGATGTAGGCTTGCGCCACGCTCAAGTTGCCGCCAGTGATTCCGTCAATGATGCGGCTGACGAAGAGCATCCACAAAGCGTTGGCGAAGCCGAGCAGCAAAAAGCCGAGGAAGGTGCCGAAGACGCTGATCAACAAAACAGGGCGGCGTCCGAAGCGGTCTGAGAGGCGACCGAGAATCGGTGCGCCGATCAACTGCATCAGCGCGTAGGAGGCGATCAAAATTCCAGTGGTGGTTTCACTGGCTTTGAATGTTTCGGCGTAATAAGGCAGCAGCGGAAGAATCAGGCTGAAGCCGAGCAGGTCAATAAATACTACTAAAATAATTGAGAAGAGACGTTTGTTCATATTTTCCTTTTTCATAAAGTTCAAAATCATTTACCACGAAGTTCACGAAGGGGCACAAAGGTGAATTTGAATTTCCTTCGTGTTACTTTGTGTTCTTCGTGGTTAAATATTTCGGTTGATACACTTCCTGATACTTCAATTCAAACTCAGGTGTCTTGCCAGTCTTGGTGATGTTTTCCCAACCCACGCGGATGAGTCCGAGCATGGGAGTCCACGGCTTGAACAATTTGACCTCAGTAAATTCCTTGCTGTCGCTGGCGATTGCTTTCACCAACTTATCCGCGGCGTACTTGGCGGGCTGTCCAAGAAAGCGCAGCACGAAACCAAAATTCTTCAACATCTCTTTGCCGCGCTCGCCGACCACGATGGGACTGGTCAGCATGTCGGTGGTCATCATGCCAGGGCTGAATCCCAAAATTTGTACGCCGCTGCCTTTGAGTTCCTTCGCGAGAGTCCGCGTGAACGAAGTCAGCCAGGCTTTGGTCGTGCCGTACAGTCCAGTAGGCGACGCGGGGCGCAGAAAACTTCCGTTGCCATAAATGTTGACCAGCATTCCCTGTTTGCGCGGCAGCATGTAGCGCATGATCGCCTGCGTGCATTGCAACACGCCGAGGTCGTTCGACATGAACATATCCAAAGCGTCGCGCGGATTCATATCCAGCATCATGCCTGCGGCGTTGGAATAGCCCGCGTTGTTGATCCAAATATCAATACGACCAAATTCCGCGATGACATCATCCACCAACTTGTAGACTTGTTCTTCTTCGCGGACATCGACGACGAATCCGCTCACGCGACCCTTGGGCTGGAGCTTGGTCAATGTGCTTTCGACTGCACCCTGGCTTCTGCCCGTGATCGCGACAGTTGCTCCCGCTTCCAACATTGACCTGGCAATCGCGAATCCAAATCCGCGGGTGGAGCCTGTGACGACAACCACCTTATCTTTAATTGCTGGCATGTGATTCCTCGTTCATTGTTTTCAAGAGATCGAGAATTTCTTCATTCGCTGGAATGTCTGTCGCATCATGCCCGTAGTGGACGAAGCGCGCGGTTCCGTTTTTGTCAATTGTCACCTGCGCGGGCATGCGACCAAACTTGAAGAGGTTTACTTCCTGTCCGTAAAGTTTGAGGACAGTGTGTGTCGGGTCGGGCAGACCGATGAAGGGCAGGTCATTCTTCTGCCAGTAGTTTGAAAACGCTTTTTCGTTCTCAGGTCCGATCACCAGAATTTCGGTATCTTGTGCTAAAAACTTATCGTAGTCCTGACGCAACTGCGCCATGTGCTTTTGGCAGAATGGTCAGAAAAATCCACGATTGAAAACAAGCAGGATATTTTTCTTGTTTTGAAAATCTGTCAGGTTGATTTCGCGTCCTGTAAAATCGGTCAACGTGAAGTTTGGAGCGGGCTTATTGAGCTCGGCGCGGCTCATGCGGGGAGCACCAAAATGATGCCGAAGATAATTTCAACTACAAAACTAATCCAGTTGGATTGCACCGAGGATTTATCCAAAAAGATGGAAACCAGCCGTACCACGCCAATGGCAAGGTATGTGATGCCAAGCATTTGATACGTCTCACGTGTGCCGAGCAAAAAGACGGCGATGCCCAATCCGATGAATAGTCCGCCAAGGATGGAGCGGATCTCGGTGATGCCGCGCGTACCTGGGGCAATTAATCCCGTAAACCCTTCCACGCCGCGCGGGTTGATCAGGGACACAAGTCCCGTCAGGATGGTTGCAACGACCGCGATGATTTGTAGAATTTTGATAACCATGTTTCCTCCAATATAGTAGGGGCGGGGTTACCCCGTCCCTACGGCAAAAAATTACAATTTTGGTATCAATACAGGAGTCTTCTTTTTATAGGACTCGTAATCTTCCTGTCCGCCCCATTTTTTATCTGCCTTTTTCTCTAGCAGTGGAATTCCGCTGACGCGGGTCAGAAGCAGGGTGACGAAAATTGGAGAAATCATGGCGACCCACTGCCAGCCTTGCAGAACGGGCAAAGCGATGATTGCTACGCCAACCCACAGGACGATCTCGCCAAAGTAATTGGGATGGCGCGAGCGACTCCATAGCCCGGTTTGAATGAACTTGCCTTTGTTGGCGGGGTCGGCGTTGAAGCGGCTCTTTTGCGAGTCGGCAGCCACTTCAAAAATAAAACCGAACAGCCAGACAAGGGCGCCAATCAGCGAATAACAATCCAATTCTTTTCTCGTGGAAGCGGTGATCGCCACCAGCGCGGCGGCAGCGGTGAACGTCACCCACAAGGCTTGAATCGTCCACACATTCAGGAAGCGCACGAACAGCGGTTTGATTTCATCGAAGCGGTCATCCTTGCCCGCTTTTTGAATTCGGGTGAAGAGGAAATAGCCGAGGCGCAGCGCCCAAACGATGACCAGCGCGGCGAGCAAAATCGAGCGCGCATCCAGGTTGGGGCTGAAGAGAATGGCAATCACAACCAGCGTGATGTAGGTGATGCTGCCTGTGATGTCGAAAAACTTCTCGGTTTGGAATTTATACGCGGGAATGAACACCAGCCATTGAATGAGAAACGCCAGCCCGACCAATAAGGCGAATACTGGAATGCCCGCAACCGTGCCACCGTTTTGACTGCCCGCCAAAGCGACCAAAATTCCAATTGCAATCAGGATGATAAAAACAACCAATGATTTACGTTCTGATTCTTTCATGATTTTTCTCCTTTTGTAACGCGAGATTTACCTTGCTCTACGGTTAAAATCCCCGCCGCTGACCTTGCCACGGGGCTGGGGTGTTGTCGTTGAATTCTTCCACGCTGGGACCGCGCAACTGCGTAAGCCGCCACGTTCCGTACAGATAACTGAATGCCAGCAATAAGATTGTTGCGGGCCAGCCAGTTACGAGGTTGGTCATGGCTAGTGAATTAACATCCTTGTTTTCATACAGCGAAAATTGTAGGAGCAGGCGGGCGGCAAAGAAGATTGCCCAGGCGAACGTCACCTCGCTGTAGGCTGGGCGCACCTGCGGATGCCAGTACCAGTCCAAGGGCCAGCGGCGTGCGATGAAACTTGTCCACGCCATCAGCGGGCGGCGGATCACCAAACTGACGAGGGTCAGAAGCAAAGTCGTACTTCCGCTGATGAGTCCTGGCACGAAGAAGCCTTCCGACTTCCCCAGAAAATACGCGATGCCGATGGCGAATGCCACACTGCCCACGCCTGCCAGCGCGTAGAGCAAAGATTGTTTGCGGCTGATCCGAAGGGCGGCAATGACAACCGAAAGCGCCAGCGAACTCCACATGGCGGCTTGAAAACCGACCAAGCCGTTGACCACAAGAAAAATGAGCGGCGGCAGGATCGCATCCAGAAAGGAGTTGCGTCCTGTAAATAAAGTTTGGAGTTCTTCGGCTAATTCACGCCATTTATTTTTCATATTATTCCGTAGGTCACGCTTTGAGCGTGACAAAACTATTTAGCAAGTCACGTTGCAAACGTGACCTACATATTTTTACCCAGCCAGAATTTGCGCCAATCACCGCCGCTGGATTGTAGGGCAATGAAGGCATACAAACTGCCAGCGAAGAATCCCAATGTCATCATGGCGATTGTCCACAGAATGGCGACGGGCAGGGATTTTTCGCGGTAGATGATCCACGCCGAGAAGAGGGTGAAGCCCGTGTATAAATCCACGAGCGAGACGATGCCCCACGGCATGGCAAACAACTGACTGCCTTCGCCGAAGAAGTCGCCGACGGTGAAGCCGTAAATCAATACGGCGGTCATGGCTAACATGCCAAGGATGGAAACGATTTTTGCGATTTTCATGGTTTTCCTTTGCTTATGTCATTGCGAGACGGCGCTTTTCCGTCGAAGCAATCCCCATATCACATGAGATTGCTTGGGACTAGCGCCCTCGCACTGACATTATTTTTTCGAAATGCAGGCAAATCCAATGGCGCCGATGCCGAGATGCGCGCCGAGGACTGGGGTAATTTGAACAATAGGCACGGAGCCGACTTCGGGAAAAAAGGAGCGTATTTGTTCGTACAAGGCTTCGGCTTCTTCCTGAACTCCCGCGTGGACGATGGCTAGTCTTTCGTAGGGCGCATACTCAGCCAGCCAGTCGAGCAGGCGCTGGCGGGCGCGTTTGTTGGTGCGTGTGCGCAGCGCAGAGGCTTTGCTCATGTTCATGTGTAGCAGGGGCTTCAGTTGAAGCAGTTCGCCGAATTTGGCAATGGCAAAATTCATGCGTCCGCCGCGCCGCAGGTATTCGAGCGTTTTAAGTGATGCGAAGACATACGTGCGCTTCATCACTTCTTGCACTGCGGATATGATTTCCTCCATCGTTTTGCCAAGTCCGGCTAGTTGCGCGGCTTTCTCCACGATGAAGCCCGTGCCGAGGCTGAGTTGGGTTGAATCTAAAACGGTGACGGGGATGCGGGTGAAACGTTCCGCGGCAGCGCGCGCCGAATTGACCGTGGCGCTTAAAGTCTCCGAGATATGAATGGATAGAATGGCTTGCGCGCCTTCATCTGCCAGTCGTTCGTAGACTTGGATAAATGTTTCGATGCCCGGTGTGGCAGTTTTGGGTGCAGGGAAGTAGGTTGGCAACTGGGTATAGAATTCATCCCGCGTTAAGTTGACTCCATCCAGGTAGCTTTGTTCGCCCACGTTGATATATAACGGGACGACTGTGATTTCCTGCCGGCTGATAATTTCCTCGGGCAGATCACAAGTACTGTCGGTGACGATGCGAATGTTCATGTTGGTATCCTTCCTCTTCTTCTAATAATAATAAAATGTTGGATAGTCATGTGGGAGAGTTCAAACAATACAAAATGATTCTAATAGGACTTACGCAAGACCATTAAATAATATGCTTCTAATCTAACTTTGTTCCGTAGGCGCGGTGGGCGCAGGAATTTCGCTGGGGAACATTTGATGCAGCAACCCAATGACTTGATACGCGGTATCCGCTTCAAAAGTGTAGAAGCCTTCGTACAATCGTTGACCGTCTTCAGGAGTGATTTCTTGCGCGAGCAGAATAGAATAAATACCCGCCCCATAGGCTATGACGAACCAGTAATTTTCAAGTGGCGTCCCACTTGTATCGATGCCGATCGTGCGCGGGAAATTTGGAAGCGGCGCATCGGGAACGCCGTACAGCCACAAATGATTAGACGCTTCTGCAACCCGCTGGTATTGATCTGCCTGCGCCGCAATGCGTGAAAAATATTGAAACGAAACGTGTGTGTCTATAACACCAGGCGTTCTAATTACAGAGTCTTCGATCAAATGGCTGATCTTGGTCATGCCATCCACGGAGAAGATATAACGGAAACCAGAACGTTTCAAATCCTCCGGCTTGAGATGGTGTAGGTGACCTTCCGTTCGCGGCTGGAAGAGGGGCAAAAGATTATGGTAAAAAGTAGAGAGAATATCGTTGCTCATGTTTGTCCTTGTGTAGCTTGTGCGTTCAACCATGATTTGATCGGCGCGCCCTGCCCATTGATGTGTTTGTCCACTGCTTGTGAATATGTTTTCATAAAATATGCCAGTTCTTCCGGCGGTCTTTGGTGAGATTGGAGCAAAGTTTTCAGCCACTCCATTTCGTCAGTGACAAGTTCCATGTCACCGAGTTGCAGGGCGGCGCTGATGTTATCGCCAAGAAATTGGATGCCAGTATTCAAGCCTTCGGATTGGGCTGCGAGCGGAATTGTTTCCTTGATCGTGCTTTCGATGTGAACACGTTTGGAGGTAAAAGCCTGGTGCGCGGCAATGTATTCTTGGGAAATAGCTGTAATCTGATTTGGCTTGATCTTGGCTTGCAAAAGTTTTTCCACTGTTTCGAGCGAAGTGGTGAGCGAATCGCCAAGATAGAAGCCTGGGATAAAGTTCGCCAAATTTGGCTGCAAGTTGAAGATGCGCCCGCCATAACTAATGGGAGTGCGTAAATTTGCCAGCGCTTGTGCAGTGATTTGCAAAGTGCCGGCGGTGATCAGAGTCTGCGCCACAAGAATGACCAACTTGCCATTTACCGATTTGACAGTCTCTTCAAATTGTTCGGCAGGCACGTTTGCGCCGAGATAGATCACATTCAATCCACGGCGGCGCAGGAACAAGGTGAGAAGTAAAGTTGTGAAAGTGTGCCATTCATTGGGCGGACATCCCACCAGCACAGTTTGGTTGCGTGTCGGGGCAGGCGATGCGCTGAGCAATGCATCCAGGCGGCGCATGGCAAGTCCAGAGGCAAAATGTTCCTGTTGAACAGATGCACCATTTTCGTACCAGAGACTGCCGATATCAACCATGCCTTTTTGTAGAATTTCCATGCAAACTGATTCAACAGGGAACATGGAAAATGCTAGGTTTAGTACCTGCTCGGAGTTGGCTTCACTAAATCTCATGCAAGCTTCAATCCATTGCGCGCGCAGTGAATCAAGATTGGTATCGGGTGAGATGTAAATGGCAGGCGTCGCTTGAACGGCGGTAAATGTCGAAAGGGAAAAACCAGCCAAAGGATCCGCTCCCGAGGCGTGGTGTTCATTCCACAAATCCACAGCGCGTGAGATCGAAAGTCCCTCGGCTTGTCGCGCCAATAGCCATTTGATCGTCTCGATATCATATTGCGAATAAAGGCGATGCCCGCCCGCGGTGCGTTGCGGCATGGGCAAGCCATAGCGCCGTTCCCAGGCGCGCAAAGTATCTGCCGCAATATTGGTTTCTTGCAGAACCACTTTTAAGTTGTAAGCGGGGTTTTTGCTAAGGGTCATTTGATTCTCCGAAACGGGTTAATCTGCGGCAGCTAAAGCCGCATTCTTCATGTTTTGCACAGATATTGTACCCATTTCTTTGAGAATTCGTTCAGTTGTTAAGCGAGCAGAAAGCAGGACAATTGGCAGCCCCGTGCCTGGGTGGGTGGATGCGCCAGCGAAATACAAGTTCTTATATTTTTTGTGGCGATTATGCGGACGAAGATATCCGACCTGCCAGAAGTTATGACTGAGTCCAAACGCGGAGCCATTGACGAGGTTGAAGCGTTCCTTCCACGTTTGGGGCTGGTACACCATCTCAAACTTTAGGTGGTGCTCGAGGTCGGTTGCTCCTAATTCGTTAGCCAGGCGGGTCAGCACAGTCAGACGGGCGCGTGCAATCATCGCATCCCAATCCTGTTTACTGCGCGCATCGAGATGACCGACGGGCATAAGTACATAAAGCGTATCCTGTCCTTCGGGCGCGGCGGCTGGGTCAGTGCGTTTCGGCGCATGGACATAGAACGACGGCACTTCAGGCAAAGTGTGCTCGTCGAAAATTTTCTCGAATGATGATTTGTAATCTCCGCCGAGGAAAATGTTATGGTGCGCGATCTGTGGATATTCCTTGTCCACGCCCCAATAGAACATGATCGTTGAGCAAGTGTATAGTTTGTCTTCGATCAGTTTCTTTGCTTCGGCGCGGTCGGGGAGCAGTTGATCATAAATGTAAGGCAAGTCTGCATTGCCAACGAAAATGTCCGCGGTCAACTCACGACCATCTTGTAATTCCAAACCTGTAACCTTAGAACCTGCGACTTTCAACTTCTTTACTGGAGAATCATAAACAAATTTCACACCCAGTTTTTCGGCAACTTTGGTCAACGCTTGAATGCCCGCATACATTCCGCCCATCGGGTACCAGACGCCTTCTGCAAGTTCAGTATATTGTAGCAGGGAGTAGGTGGCAGGCGCGTCGTAGGGGCTTAATCCAAGATACATGTTTTGAAAAGTAAATGCAGCTTTCAAACGTTCATCTTTGAAGAAGCGACCCGTATTTTTGTAATGCTTTCCCAGAGCCTTAAGTTGAAAGATCAACGGCAGATTGGTTAGGCTGAAATATTCAAAGATATTGAAGAAGTTGCGTCCCACAAATTTCTCAAGCGAAATTTTGTAGTGCTTGCTTCCTTCAGCGATGTAATTCAGGAAACCTGTGAAGGCGGTCTTTTCCACTTTCTCAAGCTGGGTTTGCATTTTGCCAATGTCTGAAGTCAGTTCCAATTCCAACCCATCATCAAAGCGGACTTTATACGTCGGGTCAATGCGGCGCAAGTCGAGGTGTTCGCCCATCTTTTCTCCGAGCGAGGCAAAGGTTTCCTCCCAAACTTCGGGCATCAGAAACAGCGTCGGACCAATGTCGAAGCGGTGACCATCTCTGATGATTTGGTTGCAGCGCCCGCCTGGGGTGTCGTTTTTTTCCAGCACGGTCACATCGTATCCATTTTTAGCGAGGCGGGCGGCGGTGGCAATCCCGCCAATCCCAGCGCCGATCACGATAGCAGTTTGTTTCATGAGTTCTCCTTGTCAAAATAAACTATCCCTCACCCTTACCCTCTCCCGTAGGAGAGGGAACTCCCTTCCCATTCGGGGGAAGGGTTGGGGATGAGGGGATTTGCCGCAATTCATTCATTATACTCATTGTCTATATTTTGTCAAGTTTTTATCAACATAATACTTTGCAAAACATTGACAAATGCGACAAATCATGTAAAATATCACCAATACGTTGACCCTTTAACGAGTAGTGAATGATTCAGGAGACTAAAATGCAAGCACAAGCAAATTGGGAAAACCAACTTCTTGACCTCGCAGGACATATTCAACACCCCTCGCCCAGCCCGTTTTTCTCTTATTGGGCAGAGGATGCTTCCTTGAACAAAGCCTATCAGCAAGCAGCAGCCACCACTGCTTCGCATAGCAAATCCTTTTATTTCGCCTCTGGTTTGCTCCCCGAAGAAAAACGTTTAGCCGTCCGTGCGCTTTACGCCTTTTGCCGCACCGTGGATGATATTGTGGATGAGGTTGAATTAAAAAAGGATCGGGACTTGGAATTGAACTACTGGCGGAATATTGTCGAAACCGCTTCTTGCCCCGCTGATGACTTGGTTGCCTCTGCCTGGGCAGATACCCTTACCCGATACCATATCCCGCGTCACTACGCGTTGCAGTTGATCGACGGCGTGGCGCGTGACCTTTGCCAGTCACGCTATCAAACCTTTGAAGACCTTGCTACTTATTGTTATGGCGTCGCTTCCACAGTTGGGCTGATGAGCATGTACATCGTCGGCTTCAAGAGTCGCGAGGCTGTGCCATACGCCATCAAACTCGGCGTTGCCTTGCAGATGACTAATATCCTCAGAGATGTGGGTGAGGACTATCGCAACGGGCGTGTATATCTTCCACGCGAAGAATTGGCTTTTTTTAGCATCCGCGAAGTTGACATCGCCGCAGGACGCGTTACCGATCATTGGCGGCAGTTCATGAAATTCCAAATTGACCGCACACGCCAGTTGTACAAAGACTCATGGTCAGGCGTGAAAATGCTCGAACCCGAAGGACAACTTGCCATCGGCGCCGCATCCGCTTTGTATGAAGGCATTCTCAAGGACATCGAAGATCATGATTACAATGTATTCAATCGGCGCGCCTGTCTAAGCACGTGGGAGAAAATCGCGAGGCTCCCTTCTGTGTGGATGAGAATTAAACGGTTATAAATTTATATGCAACCCTTAGACCCCGAAACAGGACGGCTTGCCCTCGTATCCATGCTCCGCGAACGCTCGCCGCTTGGCGCGCTCAAAATCCTCTACTCGCGTGTTGGACGTTTCTTTCAAATTCCCATGCCCGCTTTTCATCCCTTCGTGGTCGGAGGACCGCAATCGAATCGCAAAGTGCTGGTCACGGAACGGGACAAAGTCAAATGGCGCAACGCAGACCCTGTCACCGATCTGCTACGGCATGGAGTCCTAGTCACAGACGGCGAAGAGCACGATCATTATCGCAAGTTGATGGAGCCTCCGCTTCACCCATCCAAACTCAATAACTATGTGCAAAGTATGCTTGCTCACACAGACCGTGTCACAAGTCAGTGGCGCGATGGTCAGGTTGTGGATATACTGGTTGAAAGCCGCAAGATCGCCCTGCTCATCATCATGGATACGCTTTTCAGCGTCGATGTTTGGGATGATCTTCCGCGCATCTGGACGCCCATCCTCAAAGCGATCAACTACATCTCGCCTGGACCATGGATCATCTGGAGAAACATTCCGCGACCTGGATATAAAAAGTACCTGAAACAACTCGATGATTATCTTTACGAGATCATTTCCAATCGGCGCGAGGACTCTCCCAAACCTGATTTGCTCCAGCATTTGATTGACGCAGGACTCGACGATAACCACATCCGCGATCAAATGTTGACCATGCTCATCGCAGGTCACGACACCTCCACCGCGCTTCTCGCTTGGACTTTCTATCTGCTTGGCAGTCATCCCCAAATCCACGACAGACTCGTGCATGAGTTGGATGAATCTGTAGGTGAGACGCCTCCATCTGCATCTGCGGGCTGGCAGCCGCATTTGCTGGATGAGATCATCAAGGAAAGTTTACGGCTGTATCCGCCGATCCACATTGGTAATCGCATGGTCGCGGAAGATATGGAATTTGACGGCAACTGTGTCCCAGCTGGTGAGCGATTGTTCTATTCGATTTATCTCACTCACCGCGACGCCGAGCATTGGGAGAATCCGCATGACTTCCACCCCGAGCGCTTTGAGCATGGACGCAAACAACCGCCTTATGCCTACGTCCCATTTGGCGGCGGACCGCGCGGCTGTATCGGCGCGGCATTTGGTCAGGCAGAGGCTCGCCTGGTAATCGCACGTTTACTGCAAACATTCACATTTGAATTGGTCAATAAAAATGTCCATGCTCACATGGGCGCAACCTTGGAGCCGAGACCTGGGGTGATGATGCGGGTCTCAAAACGTAAATAAGATGACATACTTTGGCTTTCTTCTTCGCTTTCTTGTTGTCCCGATCATTATTTTTCTCGTTATCTATTTGCTGGATGAGAAAAATAAAAAACATATTTCGGGCTTCAAGAATGGACGCCCAGTCTGGATTGCAATTGGGATTCACATCCTGCTGGCTTTGGTCTACACCACGCCATGGGATAACTATCTTGTTGCTACAGGCGTATGGTATTACAACCCGCAACTGGTCACAGGCATTGTGCTTGGATATGTCCCCATTGAAGAATATACTTTTTTCATACTTGAAACTTTATTTGCAGGGCTGTGGTGGTGGTTCCTGGCACGCAGACAAAACCCCAAAGCGGAAAACTTTGTTCCCTCCAAAATAATCCGCTTTGGGTCGTTTGCTTTCCTTTTTGTACTCTGGATAATATTTACGGTTCTTTTCTTTGCGGGACCGCCTTCCCTCACTTATCTGTCCATTATCTTTTTTTGGGCGTTGCCCGCCATCGCGCCACAACTTCTATTTGGCGCGGATATCCTCTGGCGGCACGGCAAACTCGTCGCGTTGACCATCCTCCCCATGGCGCTCTACCTCTCCGCCGTTGATTCGCTCGCCATCACCGCATCAACATGGACAATTGCCGTAGATCAATCCACGGGCATTTTACTCGGCGGTGTTTTGCCCATTGAAGAAGCGATATTTTTTATAGTTACCGTAACACTGGTCGCATTTGGTATGACTTTATTTCTGGCAGAAGAAG
Source organism: Candidatus Brevifilum fermentans (assembly GCA_945877125.1). Taxonomy (GTDB): domain Bacteria; phylum Chloroflexota; class Anaerolineae; order Anaerolineales; family Villigracilaceae; genus Villigracilis. The sequence continues at coordinate 20,608 of CAMCQT010000017.1, forward strand.
CACAGGATCGAATTCAGGAATGGTTTCCAAAATTCAAAACCAAAAGCCAATAAAAAACTGACATACATATCTGTTGGGGGCAACTATTGAATAAAGTCTGTTAAAAGTTTTTGGGGCTATAATTCACGGCATAGAACACAATCACATAAATCAGTTGAGGAAATATGCCCAAAATCAAAGCTGTTAATCATGTAGCCGTCGTTGTGGATGACATGGAAAAATCCCTGTTGTTCTGGCGCGATGCGCTCGGTATTCAACTGCACGAACTACGCGATGTCCCTGCCGAAAAATCACAGGTGGCATTTCTCCCCGTAGCTGGCGCCGAAATAGAACTGGTCATGCCGACTAGCGACGACTCAGGTATTGCAAAATACCTCGCCAAGCGCGGACCTGGCATGCACCACATTTGCCTCGAAGTGGATGACATTGACGGGATGATGCTTCAAATGAAAGCAAAAAATATTCGCCTTATCAACGAAGAACCCCGCACCGCGGCAGACGGAAAAAGATACGCCTTCATCCATCCCGAGTCAACGGGTGGGGTGCTGGTCGAGTTGTATCAAATCTAATTTAACTGATGGTCTGCATAAACTCCGAAGGAGTGAAATGATTATAGATTTAACAAAAATAGATCTAATAACCCCGAAGGGGTGACATACTTTTCGGCATAAACCATGTCATCCCTTCGGGATTTTGTCTTTCACACATAAATTTCTACAATCCTGCCATCCCTTCGGGATTGGAATCTGTATAACATCAGTTAATATTCAAGCCTGGTTAAAATAAAATAGTGACAGAAAACATCGAAATCATTTTGAGGGATGAGTGCCGCCTTGAAAAAGACCGTCCGATCATTGTCGGCGTCTCAGGCGGGCCTGACAGCCTGTGCCTGCTCGAAACATTGCGGCAGGCAGGCTATTTAATTATTGTCGCGCACTTCAACCATCAACTCCGCCCTGAATCAAGTCAGGACGCGCGCATGGTTGAAAAGACCGCCTCACGTTTAATGCTGGGCTGTTACATCGACGGTGCAGATGTGCGAGCGCACGCAGATCGAGAGAAATTATCGATCGAGGAAGCCGCCCGTAATTTGCGTTATCAGTTTTTGTTCAAACTGGCGCGTGAGCGAAATGCCCAAGCCGTGGCTGTCGGTCACACGGCTGACGACCAGGTGGAAACAATTCTCATGCACTTCCTGCGTGGAAGCGCCCTTAATGGGTTGAAGGGCATGTCTTATCGCTCGATCATCAAAACGTTTGATTTTGAAATTCCCATTGTGCGTCCCTTGTTAAGTATGTGGCGCGAAGAAACCGTTGTGTTTTGCGCGGCAAATGGCTTGCGTCCGCATTATGATTCAAGCAATGATTCGATTGATTTTCAACGCAATCGTATTCGCCACCTTTTGATTCCCAACCTCGAAAGCTACAACCCGAAACTTCGCGAAGCAGTTTTACGCATGTCGCAATCGCTCAAAGGTGATTACGCCTTGTTGATGGAGTTGCTGGAAACCGCCTGGCAGGAAACCGTGACAGATGCAGACGAGAATTCCATCACTTTTGATGCTGACCTGCTTTCCAAGTGTTCAGTGGGACTTCAACGTAATCTGGTCAAACATGCCATGCAGACTCTGCGCCCCGCAGTGGATGTCAATTTTTCCACACTTGAGCGTGCCGCCAATATGATCAACAATCCCACACATTTCTCCCGCGTAGATCTGAAAGGCGGCTTGCGGATGTTCCGCGAGTCAAACCATGTCTACGTTTGCACCTTGGATGCAGAATTACCCTTCAACCTTTGGCCGCAATTGACAGGAATGCCATCTGTGCCGCTCTCTGTTCCAGGTCAGGTTGAGCTTGCGGGCGGCTGGAAATTTAATTGTGAACCTTGGGGTATGCCTGTTTTAGCGCGCGAGCAGGCTGAACGAAATGAAGACCCGTTTCAGGTCTGGTTGGATGTGCGAAATTTATCTAAGCCACTTAAACTGCGGATACGCCATGCGGGCGATCAGTTTGCGCCTTTTGGTTTGGATGGTCATTCCCAGAAACTTTCCGATTTTTTTGTGAACGCGAAGATTCCGCAGCGTGCGCGTGAAAATTGGCCTTTGCTGTGCGCCGGAGATGAAATCATCTGGGTGCCGGGCTATCGTCCCGCACATTCGTATCGCCTGACAGAGGCTACGAAAAACGTTTTGTATTTTTCCATCTCACGTCCGCGTGAGAAAAACAGCTAACAAAAATCCCGTCCAACTTTAGGACGGGATTTTTGTTTATTTCATTTCGCCATTCAATTGTTTTATTTTGATGAACAACTCGCGCCATTGAATCTTGGACACGCCGAGTTTCTGGCGGATGGTATCTGCTTCCATGCCGGCTTGATAATCACGCAGGGCGCATGTCCAGCGGCACATGTCAAAGGACAGGTGCTTGGTCAGGCTGGCTTCGGTGCCGATGTCTTCGAGCAGGTATTCCAATCTACGCGGTGACCAGGCGAAGACCTGATCCACGGGTTTGTATTGCGCGAGATATTCTTTGTACGCGGCGATCCAATCTTCCTGCAAGTCTATTTTGCGCTCTTTGTAGCGGCTGGCTTGGCTGGCATAACGAATAAAAATATGCGGCCCGTTCTTGGCTTCAAGGTCAATGTGATTAGTGTGGATGCCGAGACATTCGCTTTTCTTAATGCCTGTTGTCAGCAAAAGGTAAACCAGCGTGAAGAAGCGCGCGTCTGGCTTGGTCTCGCGGCGATGGCGATCTGCGGCGAGCAGCACAGCTTCGTATTCATCATTGGTCAACACCTGCGGCAGCGGACTGATGGCAGAGCGTTGTAAAACTTTTTCGGCGGGGTCAATGGATAATGTGCCATGTTGATGCAGCCAGCGGAAAAATGATTTTATAGATGTGATGCGCCGTGACAAGGTCTTGGGACTGCATGGAATGCCGCGCTCTTTTTCCATCCATGCAAAGAAGCGGTTGAGGTCATCTGTGGTGATATTGCCAATAGATTGGTCGGGAGCCAGGAAGTGAGTCAAGAGGCGAACATCTGAAAGAAAGGCTTTGACAGTATTTGGGGAACGTCCCTGATCGTACATGAACATCTCCCAGCCATTGAAGGCAGTGGGGAGCAGGGTTTTGCTTGTGATATGAGCGGAGTCAGATATTTTGTCCATAAGTTAATCCTTACCATGCAGTGGATAGCGCATAGTCTTTTCGTATAGTTTAGCGAATATACTGGGGCTTGTCAACAGGGGAAAAATAAAATTTTACCAAAATCGTTAGGCAGAACTCTCTTAATGCGAAAGGTCTTGTGGTTGGAAACACGGTTCATAATCATAGCCGAGGATGACACGATATTGCACGGGGCTGTTTGCCTCGGGTAGGGAAATGATATTTGCGGAATACAGGTTGAGGCTGGAGATGATCGCCTGCCTTTGGTTGGCATCCTGCCCGGGGGTGAAATCCACAATTACAGAGGCGGCATAGTCGCGGCGGTCAGCAGTCGAAATTGTAGTTTTATAGCCTGCGTAATTGAGACGCGAGGCGGCCAGGGCATCCCAGGTGTCGAATGGTGCGCCGTTTTGTACATCCACCGTGATGACTTTGCGCTCGATTGCGTACGTGGAGAGGGTGGTGGCCTCGATCAGCATTTGACTCAGTTCGGCTTCGTTTGGCAATAATACCGCTGCGCCGCCGGGCGTTGTCCACTCGCTGACCAATGGCGGGCGAATGTAATAGCCGCGGATGTTTGCGTTGGTGAAGTTGACCGCGTAAGGTGACATGAACAATAAGTCGCCAAGCCCAAGGTCGGTGATGATGGTGCTGGAGAAATCATTGTACAGTTGCGGAATTTTGCTGAAGGTGTCGGTTTGCAGGGCTTTCGTAAAAAGGGTGCGGATAACTTCCTGCTGACGGCGGCCGCGATCAAAGTCGCTGGATTTGGAACGCGAGCGCGCATACCAGAGCGCGAGGTCGCCATCCATGTGAACCTGTCCCGGCCCGACGGTGTAAAGCCACCAGTTATTTTCATTCTCAGGGTCGTAGGATGGGTCAATCAAACGCCAATCGGTGTAGGCACATGAGATAGGCACTTCCACGCCGCCGAGCGTATCCACAATGCGGCGAAAGCCGTCGAACTCGACCATGGCGGTGTGGTCAATGCGAATGCCAAAATTATAGGTGATGGTGTCTTTTAATAACCCCGGCCCGCCGCCTGCGTAGCCGTAAATCTCTCCGCTTTGATAGGCGGTGTTGATGCGTTGCATTCCAACGGTGGGGATGTAAAGCCACAAGTCACGTGGAATGGAAATGAGCGAAACCTGTCCTTCCTTTGGCCAGACAATAGCGATGACCAGCGTGTCGGTGCGATACGATGCGCCCGGTCGTTTGTCTGAACCGATCAGCAGGAAGTTGATTGTCTCATTATCCGTCAGCGGCGGCAGAGACGTGGGCGCAACGCCAACAAATTCCGCAACGGGCGGCGCGGCAACAGTGGGAAACAGTTGATTAAAATCCACAGTGGCGGTTGCTTCAACGAGGGAGATCGGCGTGGGCGAAGCCGTTTCAGTCGGCAGAATTTGTTCAGGGGTGGGCGTGCCAACACCGTACGACAACAAGGAAGGTTGTGTCGGTGTATAAAGTGCAGGCTGAAATGGCGTGGGGGTAGGAGATGCGTTTGGCGCGGAGGTAATTAATATAAATGGCAATGATGCCGCCACCTCTGGCTTGGCGCCACATGCAGATAACAAGATTGCAAAAACGAAAAACAAAACGAAGTAAGGCTTGGGTGATTTCATGTGCGGGTTTGGAAGGCGCAAAAAATTACCGTTCTGTATTTTTATACAGTCGCCTTATTTATGGTTAGGGTGCCGCTGGGAATGGAGTTAGGCTTGCTGTGGGAGTCGGCGCATCCGTGAGTGTAGGAATCATAGTTGGTGTGGCAGGCACAGGCGTATCACTTGGCGCAACTGTGATCGTGTAAGGCAAAGCCGTTTCTGTGAATAGGTCGGTAGGATGTGTCGTGGGAGTGATGGTACTGCCAGGCAATGGCGTTGGGTACGGCGTGCGCGTGGCAACATTGGGAACCCAAAGCATTTCGCCCACATAAACCAGATCGCTGACACGGCAGTTCGCGCTTTTCAATTGAGTCGAGGTTGTGTAATGACTGGTGGCAATGGCATAGAATGTGTCACCCGGCCGGACAATGTAATTTTTCACCCATCCAGCCACACCCGGGGTGCAAACTACTGGGGTGGTTGTCGCCACGGGTGGCGCATATAAAATTGTTCCCGCTACAAGGTTGTCGATCAGCAAACAGTTGGCGCTGCGTAACGCATCCTTGCTGGTGCTGTATCGCGCGGCGATACTATCGAGTGTTTCTCCAGCTTGAATGATAATTTGTCGCCAGCCTGATGGAGGAAGGCAGGAAGTGGGCGGGGTGGATGTATTTGTCGGTGTGGTTGTAAGGCTGGGTGTTGGAGATTCAAGACCCAGTGTGGGGGTTAGTGTGGGCGGTATTGTTGCGGTGGCTGTCAGCGGCAGGGGCGAGGGCGGCAGTTTATCCACCGCGGTTGAAGTCGCCTGCGGAGCAAACTCCACCAGAGAAATGGATAATGCTCCGACCATCAATCCAATTGAGATCAAAGCCACGACCAGCGCGTTGCCAAAATCGCGCAAATGCATTATTTCTTTCCTTTGGCTTTACGGTTCTTTTCAACAGCGTTGCCAGCGATGGGCAACAGCACGCTAAAAGTGGAACCCACACCCGATTCACTTTCCACCCAAATGCGCCCGTGATGCGCCTCGGTCAGCGTCCGCGTGATCGAAAGCCCCACTCCGGTATCGCCCACGCCTTGAATCAATACATTATCTGCACGATACAGGCGGGTAAAAACGCGCGGAAGATCTCCAGCGGGGATGCCCCCTCCGGTATCTGTGACTTGAATGAGGATGAATTCCTTTCCCTCTTCGGTCTTTGTCTGGACTTTGAGCCTGATCGTGCCTTCGAAGGGAGTTGCCGCCCCTGCATTTTGCAGCAGGTGAATGAGAATCTGTTGCAACGCTTCGCGGTCTGCCTGGATCGGCACAATCATTTTGGGTAAATCAAGGTGCATGGAAATATTCTTTTCGCGCACCTGCGTGCTGGTGTAAGACATGGCGTTGTCAATCACAACGTTCAAATCCACAGGCTCAAGTTTGAGATCGTTCAACTCAGCTTCCAGCGTGGTGATCTGAATCATGTCATCTGTCAGGCTGTTGATGCGTTCTGTCGAGGCTTTGATGCGCTCCACAAATTTGCGCTGCAATGCCCCAAGAATGCCCACAGACTCTCCCAAAAGCAGATCGGTATATCCAACAATGGAAGATAAAGGCTGGCGTAATTCCTGTGAAATGGAAGCGATCACCTCAGCCTGTTCGGTGCTCTTTATAGCCACATGACCTTTTTCCATTTCATGTGTTTTGATATTGGCATCTGCAAGTTGATTTTGTAAGTGAGCCAATTCCTGCAAGGTTGCTTTTAATTCAAGTTCCATCTGCGTCGAAGAGGGCGGAGGTTGAATGCTTTTGCCTGAACGCAATTCTCCGTTTTCGATCTGCAACTGCTCGATGATGCGCTGTGATTCTTCCTGCGCGACACGAATGGACGCCATTTCCACCGAGTTGCTCTTTTGACTCTCGGTACGTGCAGAAGCCAACTGTTGGGTAAGGTCTTGCACATGGCGTTCCAGATCAACTATTTTTGCATTGGTTTGATCGGTTTGCGCTTCCAGTTTATTTGCATTCTGGCTTCGTTTGATGATCGGCACCAGAGCCGTTGCAATGTTCGAGAGATAAGCCTGGTCTTCCGCCGTCCATGTGCGGTCTGAATATGGAGAGAGCAAAAGCAGCCCCCCCAGAGATTCTTTCTCTGCCGTGAGAATGGGCACAGATAATAGATGACCAGGGTTGGTCAAGCCAAGAATGTCACCCAATCCCTTCACATCTGCCGAAGTACTGCTGGCAGGCATCCGTAGCGGACGTCCGCGTTGGAGTGAGTTCGCCAGCATTGGGATGGCGCTCTTGTTAAGCGAGCCGCCGTCCAGGCTGTCTTCACGGATCAAGTCATATCCGCCGGCGATCAGCAGTTGATTGCTGTTATCTGTCAGGTAGATCATAAAGCACAGGTCTGAAAGCATGGTCTGTGCAATGGCGCGTGTGATGGCCTGACTTACTTTTGTAGGATTTGTTTCTGCTGCAAGTGCCAGCATTGCATGGAAAGTTTTTGGGTCTGTGCTGTATCGTCTGCGCTCAGGCAGTCCAACATCTTGTTTTTGGGTTGTAGTTCGCGCAGACACATCGAGTCCAGCGGATGAGGATGACACTTGCAGAGAAAAACGCTGTGGCAAAGTAAGCAAAATTGGATATGCCGCCATGTAAGCAAGGCGCACGATGCCCGAGTAATTTCCCTCAACCGGAAAGAGCAAATGGCCCACATGACCGAGAAAGCCAAGGGTGAGCAAAATAATGCCATTCCACATGCCGTCTGGTTTGCGGACGAAGAGAGTGGCAATTCCGATCAGGGCGGCCAATAATGAGCCGACCTGCCAGGCCCAGTCATCATTGGTTTGGTTATAGCTGGTGGATGCAATTTGCGGCTGCCAAATTAGTAAACTTAATCCCAGCGCGGTGATGACCAACAGACTCAACAATGCCGCCCCCGCATCAGCCGTTCGGCTGGGTTCGGGGAAGGCGTATAGCCATGTGATCCAGATAATTCCAAAGATAATGTAAGCGCGGTCCAGCGGAGGCAGAATCGCTTGCGGGTCTATCAGGTGCTGCCAGCCAAGTCCGCTAACTACAAACATAATCACTTGCGCGATCAGCAATATGCCAAGCCCCACGAAAGCCCGCCGCGCCTGTGGAAATGCGCTTGCCTGCCAGTGATTAAAAGCCGACTGAAGCGCGCTTGCAACAGCAAACACGAGGACAATATAATAAATTAAGTCCCCAGGAGGGACGGTCAATTGTGTGAGGATTAGGCTGGTGAATGCGCTCATTTCGATTGTTATTATACTGCCAGTTCAAAAAAATATGGTTTGCTCACGTATAATTATCGTTACAATGCCCAATAAAAAAATTGTCGTCCCCGTTACGCTTACAGTTTTACTTGCCGCTATTTTTTTACCCATTATTTTAGTGGGTTATTTTTCGCTCAAACAGGCAGAGTCTCAATTTGCCGCACAAGATTATCTCCGTGCCGCCGATTCTTTTGAGCAAGCCGCACGCTTTCTTCCCTGGCGCGATGATTTGTGGGAAAAGGCGGGCATTGCGGCCTTTGCCAACGGTGATGCCGCCGAAGCCATAGACTTTTTCAAACGAGCGCCAACACTTTCTGCCGAAGGTTGGATGTGGCTGGGGTATTCCTATTATGCGACCGGCGATTCTGTTTCTGCCACAAACGCACTTAAAGAAAGCCTCAAACTTAATCAATTACCTTCTGTTTATAACCTGCTTGTGGTCATTTATCGTCAGCAAAAAAACTGGACGGCTGAGCGTGATTCGTTGGAAAATCAACTTCGGTTGGATGCGGGGAATACCCATGCCCGATACAGACTTGGCCTCTTGCTGACTGTACTGGAGCCTGAGCAGGCGCTCACTAATTTGATGCTCGCTTCTTCTCTGAACCCTGAGTTTGATCCTGCTGTGCAGACCTTGCGCGCCGCCTTGAATTTATCCTCCACACAACCCGATGCCTCACAGCAAATGGTGACCCTTGGCCGCGCCCTGGGATTGGTGCAGGAATGGGATTTATCTGTCGCGGCATTTGAGAAAGCCATCGCGCTGGACGAGAAAAATGCCGAGGCGTGGGCCTGGCTCGGCGAAGCGAAACAGCAGTCCGGCGGCGGGGGAGGGCGCGCGGAGCTTGATCGGGCTGTGGCGCTCGACCATACATCCGTTATTGTGCGTGCCTTGCGCGGCTTGTATTGGAATCGTCAGGGAAAATATCCGCAGATGCTGGCTGAGTATTTGCTGGCCGCCGAGTACGAGCCGACCAACCCCACGTGGCAGGCTGAGATCGGAAACGCATATATGAAGCGCGGCGACCTAATTGCGGCGCTGACGGCTTATCAAAATGCAACGGAACTCGCGCCAGATGAATCAACTTATTGGCGGTTGCTGGCTGTCTTTTGTGCCGAGAATGGTGTGCATCTGGAGGATGTGGGTTTGCCTGCCGCGCAAAAAGCCGTAGACCTCGCGCCCGACGACCCGTCTGTATTGGATGCGCTGGGCTGGGCGTATCTCTCTTCGGGCAGATATGCCAATGCCGAACAAACTTTGCTGGATGTGATTGAGCGTTTCCCCGATCATTTGTCCGCGCATATCCATCTTGCCATGACCTATCTTGCACAAGGCAACCGCGCCGCCGCGTTTGATAAATTAACCTATGTCCAAAGCGCCGACCCCAACGGCGCAAATGGCGAGATGGCAGGGTGGTTGTTGAAACATTATTTTCCGTAAACCAAGTGACAGTCACCTGCGAGGTGACTGTCACTTGGTTTTTTGTACTTCTCACTTCTTACTTTCTTTTCACCCTCTCCACTTCCACTTTTTCTCTTTCCACAAATGGCTCGCGGGTTTCAAAGTCGAAGCGTTTGAAAACTTCGGGGTACATTTCCACGATCTGTTCGCGGGTGAAGCCCATTTCTTCGTAGGAATAACTGTGGTCGCTGTTGAAGGTAAGCGTTTCTTTGACAGCCTGGTCAATGATGATCGGCAGTCCGGGTTTATCGGGGTAGCCAAATTGCTCATAGAACCCGCGGATGACATGCTCAGGGCGTTGGATCAGGTCATCGTATTTCAGGATCAAGTGTCGGGGCGAGGGGTGCGCGTCCAGATATCTCAGCGGGTGGCTGTACCAGTGTTTCGTCATATCCACGATCTCATCCAAATAATGGAATCCAGCCACGGGGTCGGTGAATTGTCGCCGTGCGTAGTTGATCCACGAGACGGTGGAGGGCAGCATATCGAGCGGATTGCGGGCGAGGTAGATGATGCGCGCTTCGGGGAAGAATTCAGTCAGCGTTTCGATCTTGGCGCTGAAAGCGGGATTCTTCGCCACGTAGTATTTCTTACCCGTGGCATACATGTGACGCTGTACCATCGATTTGTAGAAGGTCATGATGCGGCGTTTGTGTTCGGGGCTAAGGGCTTCGTCGAAGTGCTGGTAGTTCGGCATCTCATCCATAAACGGGAAGAGGAAGGTGACGAAGTAGCCGTCCCAGATCAGCAGGTGGATGTTTTCGTCCTCTTCGGGTTGGAAGAAGGAGATGGGATGTATCTTTAGTTTGCCGAGCGTGGCGTCATCAAATTTGTGGAGCAGACGGTGAAGCGTGTTGCCAAAATATTTTGTGTCGAGCTGCGCCACGAAGTAGGTGATCTTCTTTTGTGTGACCGAGGGTGTTAGGTAAATATCCCATGTGGTCAGGCTGGTGAAGGTCTGCGAGTCGCGTGAAAGCAGACGGTGCAGGAAGGTGGATCCGCTGCGCAGGTTGCCGAGGATGAACAACGGCTTTTCGATGGGATGATCTTTGTAAGCGGGGAAGAGAATGTCATCCAGCCAGAAAAAGAACCAGTGGACGAGCATGCCGAAGGGCCAAACGATGCTGAATAGCGCAAGGAAGATGATGCGTTTTCGGGTAAGGCGGGCTGTGGTGTTTTTTGAGTCGAAGAAGGAGCGGTAGAGGGAACGCCAAAAAAGGGGAAAGTTATATTTCATGTACAGGTGTGTATCCTTGCGATGGTTGCTTGCAGCGAAAAATTCCTTTTGGGATTTCTCGGTTATTCTATCAGCAATTATGGTTTTTGGATTAACGCCAGCAATTCTCAGTATGGCTTTTATTCATCCACAGATTTCGCCGATTACACAGATTAGAAAGAAAAATCTGCTAAATCTGTAATCGTCAGATAAAGGGCGAACAAACCCTTTTACCACGGAGACACAGAGTCACAGAGTTTTACCCTTGTTTTTCTCAGTGTCTTCGTGTCTCCGTGGTTCAAAAATGTTCGGCTTATTCCTGACCAATACAAAAATCTGCTAAATCTGTGCAATCTGTGGATATTGTTTTTTCATGTTGAGAATTGCTGGAATTAACGATGAAAGTAATTATTTTAGTCGTTTTCCAATCACCAATTACCAATCGCTATTCCCCATTCACCAATTCCGATTCTGATAATCGTCCCAATCGCAATCCCCATCGTGATCGAGGTCGCAATGCGTCCCATCCAAAGTGGATAGATAATCTATTTCGCTTTGCGGTGCGCCGATCCGCTTGGATACTTCCAGTTGATAGCCAATGCAGAAGCGTTCGATCTCCACGCCGCCGTAGGCATCTTCTGGCACAGGTTGGTTTGGATGCGCCGCCTGATATTGAGTGTACAACTCCGAGTGCGTCGCGTCGTGCGCGATGGTCGATGCGTACCACGTCACGCTGAAAAACGCAGTCGCCTCGCCCACCTCATAGCGCGGCGGATTCTCCCAGACCCACATGCCGCTGTGTTCCCCCTGCTCGATAATGCCGATGTACGTTTGGACTTTTCTGAATGCGTCGGGATATTTTTGCTCCAACAAAGTCAACGCCGCGCGGGTCTGCGCGGTGAATTCCGCATCCCCTTTTATACTAATGCCGCCATAATTCGACGGGTCACCGGTTGGCGTAGTTTGGAGGATTTTCGGTGCGCTGAAAGGCGTGTTGGTGACAGGCAAAACAGTCCCCACACAGGTAACATTGATCGCCATTATGACAAGCCAAATAGGAATTAATGAGCGGCTTTTCATCTGAATTAATTATTGCACTATTTTTTCCAGATGCTCATAACAAATCGATGCCAAATCTTTATGGGATGAAATGCCCGCATCCTTTCCACCCTGATAGCTGGTCAAGCGTCCTGTCAAATTCTCAACGCCTATGGTTTTTCCACAAATTCCTTGAAGCGTTCCATCTCCCGTTCGTTGCGTTTGGCAAAATTCTTTTTCACAAACGGACCCACGACCTTCATCAACAATGTCTTGAACTTGAATTCCACATCCATTTTCCAAAGAGTTTCATTTTCACTGATCGCAATGAAAGTATTTTTCACACGGTTATCGGCGAAGTCGTTTTCATAGACCACATCAAACTGCTCCGGCTCGACGCGGAAGTTAACTTTTTCCACCAGCGCAAATTCACGTTTACCCTCCGCATACGTCAGCTTGGATACTGCTCCCGTCTGCCGATCCACCCCGCTCACAATTTCAACGTTGACCAGAGTCGGCTGCCATATTTTTGTGTTCTCAGGGTTATCAAAAACGCGCCATACCTCAGCGCGTGATTTATGAAGCGGAAGTTCGAGAGTGAATTTCATGTTTGTCTCCGAAGATAAAGTTGCAGGCGGGCGTCAGAATCTGGGTGTGCTTTCTTCAAATACAAAGTACACAAAGGTTAAGAAGGGGGGAATCGGCACAAAATTGGCGAATGCCCCCTTCGTGTACTTTGTGCCCTTTGTGTTTAATGGTTTTCCAAAAAAAAATGACGCGCACCCTAAAGTTGCGGGTGGTTCATTATAAATCCACAAGAGGCAGTACAATGTATTCAAAAATCCGCATACTACCGCAGAGGACTCATGACAAACTTTGACATCGTTCCAAACCGCCGTAATTCCAATTCCATTAAGTGGCTCAGATATCCCAAAGACGTGTTGCCCATGTGGGTGGCAGACATGGATTTCCCCGCACCCAAGCCGATCTTGACCGCACTCCACAAAGCCGCCGATCATGGCGTGTTCGGCTATGAAATGCCCACACCTGCGCTCAAAGAAACCGTCGCCGCCCGCATGGATAATTTATACGGCTGGAAGATCAAGCCCGAAGCCGTGGTTGCCGTTACGGGCATTGTCAGCGGCTTTAGTGTTGCGGCCCGCATCGCCTGCACACCAGAACGCGGCATGCTCGTCCAAACGCCTGTTTACAACGAATTCCATGAAGTGAAAAATAATATCGGCATTCCGCAACTTGACGCGCCCCTTATCAAGCATGTGGATGGAAATATTCTAAGCTACGAAATCGACTGGGATAATTTTGAAACGCAAGTCAAGAAAGCCGGCATGTTCCTGTTGTGCAATCCGCATAACCCGCTGGGTATTATTTTTTCGCGCAAAGAGTTGTTGAAAATGGCGAAAATCTGCATCCAAAATAATGTCCTGATCGTTTCAGATGAAATCCACTCCGAGTTGTTGTTGGATGGGAACAGCTTTACTCCGCTGGCAAAGTTGTCTGCTGAAATTGCCAGGCATACGATCACATTGATCGCCCCATCGAAAACATTTAACGTCCCAGGCTTATTCTGCGGATTTGCAATCATCACAGACAAAGATTTACGTGAACGCTACGAACAGGAAGTCAACCACTTGCGCATGCACGTCAGCAGCGCCGGATTGATCGCCGCGGAGACTGCGTTCTCAGGTCAATGTGACAGTTGGCTCAAAGAACTCCGCCATTACCTGACCGGCAACCGTGATTTTCTTGTAGAGTATGTCGCTGAAAATATGCCCAATGTCCGCCTGACAATTCCCGATGCAACCTATCTCGGCTGGCTCGATTTCACGCAGACGGGCATCGTCGGCTCGCCGTATGAATTCTTCTTGCAGAACGCCAAAGTTGCCGTGAGCGAAGGCAGAATATTTGGCGAGGGCGGCGAAGGACATATCCGCTTGAACTTTGGGACTTCGCATAAACTACTTGAGCAGGGACTGGAGCGAATGCGCAAGGCGCTTAGGTCACTATAACATTAGACCCTAAAGGTTTCAAAAACCTTTAGGGTCTTTATAAAAAAGACGGACGGGAGTTTACCCGTCCGTCAAAAGTTCTCTATGTTAGGAAAAGGAACGATTTAGCAACCTTCGTATCGTTTGGAGAACGTCTGGTACTCTAAAAACAACTTGACCAGCTCAGGGCGTTACGTCCTTTCCCATTTTGTATGCTTCAGGTGGTGTATCGATCGCAACCTCCTTATATATAACTCTGGTATTGTTTTTTTGTAGGCATCTGATTTATTAAGAGTTAGTTCAAATCAGATCAGGGACTACGATCTCCCTTGGTGCCAGTTCAGGTGGTCTACGTGTTACAACCTCCTTTTTGTTTCTATAAATAGCATACAACAAAAGAAGCTCTGATACATTAAAATTTCCTATTACTTTTGAAAGAAGTCGCGTAGTTTAACTTTTCCTTCGAGTAAGCCGATATCTAAATTTCCTTCACTATTTCTTCAATTTTATATCGATCAAGCCGCGTAAATAAGACACCAATGATTCCAATCCCGAACTGGGCAGGCTGATGTCATTTAATTGAACAGCCAATTTTTCCCCATTCTCTTGTATCTCCAGATCGTATATAAAACAATCAGCACAGCCCATGCCGTCTGGCTTGCTTGCAGGAATATATTCGAGGGATGAAACCTGCTCCTTGATTTTTGAAAACTCATTTTCAGCGAGTATGCCAGTGACCGTTTTATTTGCGCGTTCATCCACCACTATAAAATTCCCCTTCGATGTAATCTCGATCGAACGCGACAATCCCATAATGCCGCCCGAATGTTTCATCGTGATCGTCCAGTTACCTTCAAATGAAGGCTGATCCGTTTGGCGCGGTTTAAGGGTAGGCGTCTTGATTGGCTCGGGTGTAGCAGATGTTCCACAGCCTGCAATAAACAGACTGATAAACAACATATATAAGAAAACGGTTCGAGGCATATTGATCTCCTTTGGATTCAGCATAGCAAGAAATAGACGAGACCGCAACACTTTTGTTTCCGAAATTTTATGATAGTTCTTGACAGTACAATGCGGTAGAATTTGCACTATGAGAAAAGTAGCCATTCTTGGAATCGGTCAAACAAAAATAGGTGAACATTGGGAGAAATCCCTGCGTGAGATCGGGGGCGATGCCGCTTTTGCCGCCATGCGAGATGCTGGCGTTGAAAAAGTTGATTCGCTTTTCGTGGGCAACATGCTTTCACCCATCGTCAGTGGACAAAATCAACTCGGCACATTTTTTGCAGATTGGATCGGACTGTGGAAACAGGAAGCCGTGAAGATCGAAGCCGCCTGCGGATCAGGAGCTGCGGCGTTTCGTGCCGCGCTGATGGCTGTTGCTTCCGGCGACATAGAGTCGGCGCTGGTGGTGGGGGTCGAAAAAATGACAGACAAGGCGGGGCGCGATGTGACCGCTGCACTGGCAACTGCCGCCGATGCAGATTATGAAGTAGATCAGGGGATTTCATTTGTGGGAATCAATGCGCTGGTCATGCGCCGTTATATGCACGAGTTCGGCTGGAAACATGAAGACTTCGCACAGTTCTCGATCAACTCACACGCGAATGCCATGCACAATCCATATGCGCGTTTACATGAAAAAGTTACGGTGGAGAAATTTGAGAAATCATCCATGATCTCCACGCCGATCAACTTGTTGGATGCCTCTCCAATCGGCGACGGCGCGGCGGCAATCGTCATTGTGCCCGCTGAGAAGGTGATGCGCCAGCCGCGGATTATCGTCGCTGCTTCTGCCGCTGCGACGGATACGATTGCGGTACATTCACGCAAAGACCCCATGTTTCTACAAGCCGCGTATCAATCATCAAAACGTGCGTACGAGATGGCAGGTATCACCCCGGCGGATATTGATGTCTTTGAATTGCATGACGCATTCTCGATCATGGCTGCGCTTTCACTCGAAGCCAGCGGATTTGCAGAAAGAGGCCAAGGCGTACGCCTCGCTCTGGATAACGAGATCAGCATTCAGGGTCGCGTGCCCGTTTGCACTCGCGGTGGATTGAAAGCCCGCGGGCATCCAGTGGGGGCGACGGGCGTCTATCAACTGGTGGAAGTTGTCCAGCAGTTGCGAGGGGAGTGCGGAAAAACGCAGGTGGATGGCGCCAGGATTGGTATGGCGCAAAACATTGGCGGGTCGGGCGCCACTATTTTGACACATATATTGACAAATGAAGTCTAGGGTGTGGTTGAAAGTTTCGGAGAATCACCGCATTCGTTGGTAAAGAGCTTTGCCATGCTTGAAATTTTTCCAGAGACTGGTTCTTTTTTTCTGTGAAGTTGAAGATGGATCCAATGGGACAGAATCATTTTCCAGCTTTTCTTTGAGGATCAAGTCGAATGCCTCCATTTCAGTGAGGACTGTGGGTGCGGTGGCTGGTGCTTTTTGGGGAGGTCTTTTGTTGCGGAGACGGGCTTCGATCCTGGTCCACTCCTGCTTCCAGCGTTTGGAACAGATCATGGTTCGCAGCGCCAACATCGGGTTGACATGTTTTTCATGCCAATGCATCCCGGCTCCTTTCAAGCGAGTCTCCACCACCAGCTTGTTGCCACTCTCGACGATACCACTCCCGATCGGCCATCCTTGGGCTTGAAAGTTCGGATATTGGATCTGTGCTTCGCGCTTCTTTAGATAAGCCAGATTGCCGCTCATAACCTGTTCCTGTGGATGCTTGCGCTGTAATTTCTGGAACTCCAGTAGCATTTTTTTCGGACCCCATGTTTCAACCCATGCAAGTGTTTCTCGAGCCAGACTTTGCTTTCCAATGAGTGTTCTCCATGCAAGAACTCTCCGATCTGGTTGATGTGTTCTGCCGCGTGGGCAAAGTCCAGAATGCGCACTGCCTTTGGATAATGATAATCCGTGAAACTTTGTAACCACTCTGCTCCATCCATCACAGCCACTACCGGCACCATGCACCCATCGGCGCTGATTTGTAATTTGCCTGACATCGCTCTGAACCTGGGTCGCTTCTTTTGGATATCCTGCCCTCCGGTCGTTTCCAGCTTCCGTTTCTTCTTCCCCTTCTTCTTTACCACCCCTCCGCATTTCGGGCAGATTTCTTCCTTTTTTTTCTGTTCCTGCGCTCGCGCTCTTCATTACTGTATCTGTGATCAACCGCGCTCGCATCTTTGACAGGCGCTGATCAATCTCCTCTTCAATTTCCCGCAGTGTTGCACGCGGATATTTTTCCCGCCATTTATTCAACCCCTCGATCAGGTCTGCTTGCACGCCCTTTCGAGCCTCTTCCTTCTTGCTCTTTTCCATTCAGGCCTCCTTCCTTTCTTCCTTCCTTTCTCTCTCCTCCCATCTTACTCATTTTTCCGAAACTTTTTACCACACCCGATCATCGCTTACTTGAAGTCTCTGCCTGCGGTGGATAAGGAAACGCGCGATCTTCAGCTCAATCAGGCTGGGGCGGACGCGAAGCGTGAGTCGGTCACTCCAGTCAAATCTGCATTGGCGCGGGCGCTGGAATTGTCATCAAAAGATGGTAGCATTGTTTTATCCGCTGGAAGCATGTTTGTGACGGCGGAAGTCATGAAAGAATGGAACAAAAAGAGTGCGGGATAATTTCATCCCGCACTCTTTTTGTTCTGTCTGCTTATCTGGTGATGTTGAAACTCCAGTTGCCATAAATATTTTTTTGGATGGCGTCTGCAATAATGCGATCTGCTTCTTGATCACTCATGCCATTAGGTTGTTTGGTTAGCGTATATAGTGCGCCTCCGTCAAGCGGTCTGCATGTAAATTTGAGGTCTGGATATTGGGTTATTAATACTTGTTGTGCGGCAGGGCAATCTTCGTCAAGCATTCCATCTTTGCCTATTAGACCAATGGAAAACGAGAAATTTTCACCCGCTGGTATCGTATTTGTGAATGCGGATACGAAGCAACGATAAGAATTTGTAAAAGTTGCTGGATCTTTAATATCTTTGAATCTATAATCTCCATTGGTAGATTGTCCATTCATAGTTAGTGTTATTGATTGTGGTGACCAAGATGTCAGGTCGGGAAAATCTATGCAATATTCAAAAATCACACCTGATGTACTATAGAACGAATCTGGCGAATTGATAAGCCCCTCGCTCCAAATGGATAGCGGCTTATCATATGTTATATTGGTCAGGTCAATCCTAACGCCGCTGGCAGTAACAGATTGCGAGATACTACCGCCTGAGGAAGAGATTGCTTGCACATTTCCAACATTAATCAACGCCCATAAATCATATCCATCTACAGAAACAATTTGTCCCTGTGGATTTAGAAAACGCCAGGTTACTTTGTACGATCCTGTAGTTTGTGGGGCGGTAAGTTTTACGGTTATATCTATGCTTTCACCTGGCTTTACAGCCTGTGAAAGACGAATTGTATCTGGGCTGCCTAGTTTTTCATTGGAAGGCGAACTTGTAATATAAGCAATTGCATAGTCAGTTGTCCAAGTGGTTGTACCTGCGTTCTGTAATCGCCACGTTTTATCAAAGGATGCGCCTGTGTCTACATTTGAGCCATCAGGATAGGTCTCGCTGATGTAGTGGGCTTTGTCTTGAATGTTTGTCACTTGAATTATAGATATCGGTGTTGTTGCAACAGGAGAAATTGTTGGGGTATCGCTGGCTAATACGGTTGGAGTGTTTGTTGGCGCAGGAAACGTGTTTGTGGGTGTAACAGTTTGCGCTGATGAATTGGCTTTTTTTGCAATACTACATGCCCCTAAAAAAATCGACACAGCCAGTAAAATAGTTGAGAGATGCAGAAGATTTATTTTTTTCATTTTTTCCTTGAAAAGTAGTTTCTCCCTGACCAAATACAGTAACAATCTTGCATTTGGTCAGGGAGATTTACGGATTACAGGAAGATGTTATGGCATATCAATATCGAAATCCCATTTCCCATTACCCTTTTCAATAGTTGCGTCATAGATCAATTGTAATGTTTCATCTTCACTCATAGCGGCTGATTTGGATGTGATTAGAATACTTCCTCCTCCGCCATTGTTTCCAATGTCAGTGACTATTTCAAAATCAAGTTCAGGGTAATTGATATGCAACTTATCCTTTATCTTTTTCGCCGTCTCATTACTTGCTAAATCTGAACCATTATCTTGAAATAGGTTCACTGAAATATTAACGTGAATTTTCTTCTCAACGGTCTTGTTATATGGAAAGCCGATCAAGAAGCAGCGATTGGTTGACGTGTAAGTTGCAGGGTCTTTAGAGTTAATTAAAACAAAATTGCTCCACTCTATCACATCGCCTTTGATTTTTATGCTGGCATCCGGAATCCACGACTCTGTATTTGGCAAATCGAGACAAATGATCGCCTCAACTTTTTCGTCCCCAACAGAAATAGCTTCGAGAGTTCCCTTTGCATCCTTATTGTCGGTATTGTTGATTTTTTTGGCGGGTTCGGCATATAAACCATTGTTAGAATGGGCACGGATTATATTTTTATACGTTAAAAGGCTTTCTTGTTGGGGGCGATTCCCGATTGTAGTGAATGCCAGTGTTAAGATGCTCGTTGCAACTAAAGCGGCAAATATCCAGGCTGTTTGTTTAGAAATAGTTTTATGTTTCATGTCTGCATCCTTTTGAGAAACTTTATACACATACCCAATTTGAGTAAACATCAAAAACATTAGGGGAGGTGTTGCCCTGAGCCCCTTTGGTGCATACCACGCCAGTACCGTCGCTCATGAGGTTATAAACAAAAACCTTCTTTCCCCCTGTTGTATTATCGTTCCAATAGGTTACGCCAGGGCTTGATTGTGCCATAAGCCAACGAGCTACTTTCGGAACGTTAAAGTTTGTGGTGTAAGAAAAATTGGCAGCACAACCAGGGGAGTAATAGTTGTAATTTCTCATCTTTCCTGAACCACCAGAAGGACTGGTGTATGTGGTTTGAGATCCGACTATCTGTTTATCATTCCAGCATGTAGTGCCGAAGGGGTTAACGCCATTACAAGACGGACCAGAACAAGACGCTGCATAGACTATTCCATTTGGCTGTGCCATGAATGCTATTGCAACAGCCAATACGGCAATGTAGTATAAAATCTTACGGGACATAGTTGATTACTCCTTGTATTTGGATTTTGATACAACAAAAATTCTATGCCCGATTTTTTGTTTTGACACTGGAGTAATTACCAGTCTTTAACCTAGTAATTATTCGAGGTTGTCAGACAAATATTTCGTGATCCAATTGCGCTCTACAAGGAAGTGACAGCCGAACCGCCGCGTCCGAAGAAACATGCGCGGGATGAGCCGGGTGACGAGTAGATGAAGTAAAAATGACATCCTCATCAAAGGATGTCATTTTTTTATTTACCTTGCCAGTGGCAGGGTATTGTAATAATTAAGTAATTCCCCTTTACCATTGAGTCCTACTTGAATGGAAGGGTAACCTCCATTATCAAGTTGACCTTTTGAATCATCCCAGTGGAAGAAATAAGTCCCTATTTTTGCTCCATGTGCAGGGGTAAGCGTGCCGAGGTTGACTTCAGGTGAAATCAGGGCAATCATCTCCCGCGCTTTTTGTTCCAGTTCCTTTGCCAAGCCTTCGCTGGCAGGCGGGAGTTGTTTGGGCTCAATCTCAATGATTTGGTGAGCTTGAGAGTAGAGAATATAAGTACTGGATTGGGTTTCATAAGTGGATAGCTTTTTGTCTGAACTATAAAAGGGGAAATTTCCAATGTCTAAAAATTTGACCTGTCCACCTGAATTTTCCACCCTTTGAATTTCAAGAATGTCGGCTTCGATCACTTTATCGGGCAGGTTGTTCAATTTTGCCCGGGCAATGGCTAATTCTTGTTCCCATTGTGTTAGGGCTACATAAGATTCTCCTATTAAAATGTTGTAATACGACCCATCTCCAGTTGCATACACCCATACAACCGACCCTTGCTTGGATTCCTGCTCAGACCAAGCCAAATATTCTTCTAAAAATTTGTCAGGGTTTCCACTTTGAGCCAGCGGGTTGGGAGTTGGGGTGGCAGGGCTTTTTTTCATTACAAGGGCGTAGTATTCCTCATTGAGGGCAGCCATTTCTTTTTGAACGCGCTCCTCTTCCATATACACCTTGCCCAGTGATTCACCAGTAAATAGAAAGCCCTCGGTTCCATCTGTCAGGGTAATGACTTCATAATTTCCAGTCTTCTTTTCGGCTTCGATCACCGTGTTATAGTTTTCCACCAGTTTGTTAATCTGCTGGATAATGGCTTCTTTTTCATTATTGACGGGCGCGGCAGTGGGTGTTGGAAGAGTTGTTGGGGTTTGTGTAATGGCAAGGTGCGTTGGCGTGGAACTTTGGCAGGCGGACATTGAAAATGTGATTAGCCATATTAAACCCGTTATCGACAGGTTAGTTTTCATTTTATGTTTACCTTTCTTTCGAAAAAATTTAAGGTTATAGGCTGCGTATTCACGCAGCCTATAACCTTAAGCATTGTTTGTTTATTTATGGATTATATACCCAAAGTTCATCCCAGCCTACTTTATAACTACTTGTGCCTGTGCCATTAAAACCGACATCCCACAATTGAACATAAGAGATGCCATTAGCTACAGTTGAAGGTGTTATTCTTTTCCAACCAGTCCATGCATTTTGATCAACTATGGTATATATCGTTGTTCCACCTGAACGTGGTTGAATTACATACTGAACTGTAGCAGTTGCATTATAGGCTGGAATATAGGCTGAGGCTTGCGTACTGGTGTTACTGTTTGGTGTCCATTTCCCATAAACATATGCACTTGATCTGGCTGTTGTGTAGTAATACTTTGTGCAGAATGTGCCGCTACAACCCGCTGGGATTGGGGCTGTACCGAAATAACCTCCAGTTCCAGAACTCCATGTCCAGGTTGTTGGCGTCCAGTAACTACCTCCATTAGCATAAATCTGATTAAATGGCCCAATAAGATACGGCGCTTGGACAGGCATCATTTGTACTTTTGGTGCTTGTAATGATGCGAAATTTTTACCAAAAGGTAGGGTATTGACAAAATTCAAAAAATCGCCATTTTGAGACAAACCAACCTGGATGAATGGGTAAATGCCGCTATCGAGTTGTTTATCGGCGTCTTCCCAGCGGAAAAAATATGTGCCGATTTTTTGTCCAAGTGAATATGAGAGTTTATCCAATTTGACCTTGTCACCTATAAAATCAGTAATCATTGTTTCTGCCATTCCTCGAAGTTGTTCTTCGTTATAGGTGGCGTCAACTTGGTAACTCATTACTTCGGGTTCGATACCTACAACATCTTGAGTGACAATGTCCACTGAATAGAGTACGCTGTCTGCAAGATATATGTCTACAACAGCCTCATTGCCGTAGTATGGAGTACGAGATTTTTCCACATGCATTGCTTTGTCTCTGAAATGCGGATCTGGTTTTTTGTTTTCTCCTTTTGCTTCTACCACCAGAACTGATTGAGCGAAAAGGAAGGCAATCAAAATAAATGTTGCAATTCTTGAAACGAGTTTCATAACTTAATTCTCCTTGTATTTGGATTTTGATACAAGAAAAATTCTACGCCCGCTTCCTTGTTTTGAAACTGGAATAATTACCAGTCTTTAACCTAGTACTTATTCGAGGTTGTCGGACAAATGTTTTGTAATCCAATTGCGCTCTCCAAGGAAGTGACAGTCCAGCAGCCAAGACCGAAGAGACGAACGGAGGGCGAGGATTAGGTTATAAAGTTGGCTATAAAAAACGACTTACCTTTTACAATTGGGCGAGTCGTTTTTATTTAAGTTTGTTTACGTGGATTGTCGGAGTTTTATTTTTTATGGTATGTACTCAGATTGCGTCCAGTCTTCTCTGTAAATATATTTGGAGCCTTTAACTTCGTGTTTTCCTAAAACTTGACCGCTTCTTGTGCCACTACACGATTGTGTTGTCATGTATTGGTAGTCATAAGTTGTTCCTGAGGACGTTGGTGCTGATCTAGGAGAGTGTATGACTTGTCCCGGTTTTATAGAGCCATTACATACTTCTCTTGAAGTCCAATATGTCCATCCAACTGGAACTGTCGCTATTCCAGGAGTTGTAATACTTGAAATTTCTGCCAGCCATAGCGCGTTTGATACCTTTGAGACCCTTTTTCCACCGCCTCCGTAGCTTGTGGCTTGCACATATACACCTGAGTAGTGATATACCCAACTCCCTGCTAAAGCAGGCTGAAAGTTGGCAATGAGTATTATAGCGACTGCCGTTACGATTAGGACGATTTTGATTTTCATTTTACCGCCTCCAAAACTTTTAGCATTTCATCTGGAGCATCGGAAAAGCTGTCAATGCTAATGATTTCCGTTGAGTCAAAAACAACATTTGTACCGTTGGATAGAGTCCAAATTATTTGGATTTGCACAAAGTTCCCGGTTTCTTTATCGAAATATCCTTTTGTCGTTATCGCATCTACAATAACGTTTCCGGCGCCAAGCTGAGCAGGAAGTTTTAGTTTCTCAACATATGAATACACAATGTTTGGCTTTCCTTTCGCTTCGACGTCAGATTTTGTGATCGCCACAGCGTCTATAATGCGGTCTCCAAACCCAAGATCAATGTTAAGCGGATAGGGTTGTTGATTTTCCTGCCGATCTCCGAATGTAAAATTAATCATTATGTTGTCTTGATAGGCAGATTGCTGAAAAATATTTCCATCATTATCTTTCATGCTAAACACCCCTTTTTCTACTAATCCATCTTTATTGACATAAAACCAGTCATCCTGGATATATGACGATGGCATTAGCTGCCCGTCCGGTAAAATAACCTCGTTGGAAGATTCTGATGTAATAGCAGAAACAAAATGTGTCCATTGACCGTATTTTAGATTCCTGCCTTTCCAATCATTAATCAATTTTATGGCGTTATCAGTATTGATTGGTTGTGCTCTTGCTGCGGTGTAAAATACTGTGGTGATTAAGAACAGTATAGCTATCAATCCAATAAATACCCTTTTCTTTTTGTTTTGAAACATAATTTTCTCCTTGTATTTGGGTTTTGATACAAGAAAAATTCTACGCCCGCTTCCTTGTTTTGAAACTGGAATAAGTACCAGTCTTTAACCTGGTACTTATTCCAGGTTGTCAGACAAATGTTTCGATGCCCAAATCGCGGCTTCCTGGCGGTTTTTGACAGAAAGTTTTTTGAAGATGTGCGTTGCATGATATGCGGTTGTTCTTGGGCTTACATCCAAAGTGGATGCTATGGATTTATTGTCCAACCCTTTTGCAAGCAATTTAAGCGTGTTAATCTCTGTAGTAGTTAGCGAATCTATTTTTTCTCCTATATCATTTCGCCATTGTTTTGCGCGTAATAATTGTGCTCCGTTAAAAAGAATTTCTCCGCGAGCAACACGCCGAATGGAATATTCCAATTCTTTAGCGGGGATATCTTTTCTTAATAGTCCTGCGATGCCAATTTGGAGCATGAGCGCCAAATTGGCATCGTAATCATCGCTTGAGATCAGTCCAAGTGTGATGGTATTTGGAGATAGCTCATAGACCCATTTTATGATTTCAGATGGTTGGGGACCGTGCATAATTAGGTCAAGCAATAAAATATTGGGTTGTATCCTCTTTAACAAAGCAGGTATCTCGAAACCATCTTTTGCTTCGGCGATTATCTCAATATTGTCTGCCTGAGCCAGTAGTGAACAAATTCCTGCGCGGGTCGTGGAATTATTATCTGCTAAAAGTATAGTGATTTTCGTTGTGGTAAATTTAGACATTTTTCCTCCAGATACTTTTTATTATACCTCTCTCTCTCTCTCTCTAAAAATGTCTAGTCAAGTGAGCTATTTGTAGATTATTAATGCTTGCTTATTTTTCTGTTTTTTTTATTTCTTATGCGTAAGTAGGATAAAATATCTATATCGTATGAATAAAGGAAACGAATGAATCATCAATCTGATTGGAACGAAGAAGAAGATAATTTTGACATCACGCTCTCACAGCGCACCGAGGAACTGTATCGGGTGCCGAACATGGAGCCGAACGCCGACGGGCTGATCGAAGCCGTGGTGCTGCCTTTGCGCGACATGGTGATTTTCCCGCGCATGGTCTCGCCGATCTTTGTCGGACGCGAGGCTTCGCTTTTGGCGGTGCAGGAAGCGCAGCGCAAAGAGCAAACCGTGATCGGGCTGACTCAAAAAGACCCCGAATTGAACGACCCTGGCGCCGACGACTTTTTGCCCGTGGGTGTGGAGATGGCGGTGGGGCGGCTGTTGCACATGCCCGACGGTTCCTACTCCGCGCTGGTGCAGGGGCGCAAGCGCGTGGAGATTGTCGAATTCATTAGCATGAAGCCGTATCTCAAAGTGCGCGCGCGCGTGATCAATGAGCCGCAGACCGCCGACCGACAAACTCAGGCTTTGATGCGCTCCGCGTTGAGCCTGTTTGAGCGCTGTGTGCAACTGGATCGCTCGATTCCCGAAGAAGCGCATTTGTTCGCATTGAATATTTCCGAACCAGGCTGGATGGCAGATATGGTCGCGACTTCGCTTTCGCTGACGTATGAAGCCAAGCTGCGCCTGTTGCTGATCCTCGACCCGAAAGCGCGCCTTGGACAACTGAATACCATTTTGGCGCAGGAAGTGGATGTGCTGGAACTGGAAGACGAAATCCATTCGCGCGTGCAAAATGAAGTGGATAAAAGTCAACGCGAGTTTTATCTGCGCGAACAGATGAAACAGATTCAAAATGAATTGGGCGAAGGCGATATTTTTACACGGGATGCCGCCGACCTCAAGAAAAAAGTGGATGCCGCCAACCTGCCCGAAGAGGCAAAAAAGGTTGCGATGAAGGAACTGGAGCGGTTGAATCAAATGCCGCCCATGTCTCCTGAAGTGGGCATGATCCGCACCTACATTGATTGGATCGTTGACCTACCGTGGAGCAATTCCACGCCAGATAATTTGGATGTGAAGAACGCTGCAAAAATTTTGGAACGCGATCACTACGGATTGAAGAAAGCCAAAGAAAGAATTTTGGAATATATCGCCGTGCGTTCGCTCAAGCCGAAGAAGGAACGTCAGCCGATTCTTTGTTTCGTTGGACCTCCTGGAGTGGGCAAGACCTCGCTCGGACGTTCGATTGCCGATGCGCTGGGTCGCAAGTTTGCGCGCGTGTCGCTTGGCGGCGTGCGTGACGAAGCCGAAATCCGCGGACATCGCCGCACGTATATCGGCGCGCTGCCTGGGCGTATTCTGCAAACCATGAAACGGGCTGGCACGGCAAATCCGCTGTTCATGCTGGATGAAATTGACAAGCTGTATTCCGACTTCCGCGGCGATCCTGCCTCGGCGATGCTTGAGGTGCTCGACCCTGAGCAGAACTTCGCTTTTAGCGACCACTACCTCGAATTGCCTTTTGACCTTTCAAAGGTCATGTTCATCACCACCGCCAATTCGCTGTCGAACATTCCCGCTCCGCTTTTGGATCGCATGGAAGTGATCGAATTCCCTGGCTACATTGAAGAGGAAAAAATCGAGATCGCCAACCGCTATCTCATTCCGCGTCAGTTTGATGAAAATGGAATTGACACGCTTGGCATGGCGTTTGAGCCTGCCGCGTTGCAGCGCATCATTCGAGAATATACCTATGAAGCGGGCGTGCGTAATTTGGAACGCGAGATCGGGCGTGTCTGCCGCAAAGTGGCGCGTCTAAAAGCGGAAGGGAAGAAGTATCCCACTTCCATCGCGCCAGAGATGATCGAGAAAATGCTTGGACCGCAGCAGGTCTTCCCATCTGAAGCAGAACTCACCGACGAAGTGGGACTCGCCACCAGTTTGGCGTGGACCGAAACAGGCGGCGAGATCATGTCTGTCGAAGTTGCCATCCTCGAAGGCAAGGGCGGTTTGCAGATGACAGGTCAGATGGGCGAGGTGATGCAGGAATCAGGTCAAGCCGCGCTGACTTACATCAAGTCCCGCGCCGCTGCGCTCAAGCTCGATCTGGATATGTTCGAGCGGCTGGATATTCACGTCCACATGCCCGAAGGCGGAATCCCGAAAGATGGACCTTCGGCAGGCATCACGATGGCGACCGCGATCATCTCCGCGCTGACGGGGCGGGCGGTGCTGCGGACGGTGGGCATGACGGGTGAAATCACCCTGCGCGGACGCATTCTGCCAATCGGCGGCGTGCGTGAGAAAGTCCTTGCTGCGCATCGTGCAGGTTTGAAGACCGTGCTTCTGCCCGAAAAGAATATGAAGGATTTGATCGAGTTGCCAAAGACAGCTCGCTCTGAGTTGAAAATTATCCCGATCAAACACATGGATGATGTTCTCGCGATTGCGCTTTCCAAGGAAGTGACGGTTGAGCCGCCGCGCCCCAAGAAACGCGGCAATGATGACAATCAGGACGAGTAGAAATATTTCATAGCAAAACCTTTTGAAAGTGACACGGGTGATAAAATTACCCGTGTCACTTTTTATTTATTGGAAACGGGAAACCATTCATGCAGAATTTGGAAAATAAAGTTGTTCTTATTACTGGTGCGTCATCAGGTTTTGGCGAAGATGCCGCATTACTCTTTGCAAAGGAAGGTTGCAAGGTCGTCCTTGCCGCGCGTCGCATTGACCGTTTGCAAAGTCTCGCCGCAAAAATTCAGGATGCCGGCGGCGAAGCCATCGCCATCCCGGTGGATATTGTTGACTCTGTGGATGTGGACAGCATGGTAAAAACCACAATTGACCTGTATGGTCAAATTGATATTCTTTTTAATAACGCGGGCATTGGGCGCGTGGAATGGTTTGAGAATCATTCGCTTGAACGTGACATTGATACGCTCGTGCAAGTTAATCTAACCGCGCTGATGCAGGTCACGCGTGTGGTTCTTCCGCACATGCTGGCGCGCGGCGAAGGTCACATTATCAACATGGTTTCGGTTGCGGGGTTGCTTGCCACGCCGCTCATCACCAGTTATGCCGCCAGCAAATTTGGCGCGCGCGGTTTTACCGATGCTCTGCGCCGCGAAGTCGCTCCGCTCGGAATCAAGGTCAGTGGAATTTATCCCGGCCCCGCATCCACTGAATTTGGTTTGCATGTCGGCAAGAACGAAGCCTATCGCTCGGTAAAATCATTTTTGAAAGTACACATGACCTCCCAATATGTTGCCCGCCGCGTGCTGGATGTTGCCAAACGTCCGCGCCGCAGTTTGATTATCCCGTGGTGGTTCCGCATTGTCACCACGTTTGAAATGCTTTTTCCAGTCGTCGTGGATTGGATCTCGTACGCATTCTCGAAAAAAAATCACAAACTTAACCAGAGATGAACAGGGATGAACAAAGATTCAAAGCACTGAAATATCTTTGTTCATCTCCGTTTATCATGGTCAATTAAACCTAGGAGACTTACATGACTCTTGCCCGATTAAATGCCCTGACCGCTTCGCTGCTTAACTCGGAACTGGATGCAGTTATTCTGAATCCCGGTCCCACGCTGACGTATCTCACCGGCATGCAATTCCACCTGATGGAACGCCCGGTCGTTTTATTTGTCGCGCCAGGCAAAGACCCCGTGCTGGTTCTGCCTGAACTCGAACTGCCCAAAGTGGATTTGTTCCCATACAAAGTGCAAGCCATCGCGTACGGCGAACTCCCATCAGAGTGGGATGATGCCTTTCGAAAAGCCACTCAAGCCTTGGGCTTGGACGGGAAGCGGATCGGCGTCGAGCCGCGTCAACTGCGACTGCTCGAATTCCGTCACGTAAAATCGGGTGCGCCCCATGCCGAGTATCCTGACGCGAGCGACGTGTTATCCCAGTTGCGTTTGAGAAAAGACAAAGCCGAAGTGGATGCGATGCGCCGCGCGGTGAAGATCGCACAGGACTCGCTCGAAGCCACCATCCCGTTAATCAAGATCGGCATGACCGAGCGAGAGTTGGCTTCTGAGTTGGTGATGCAATTGTTGAAACATGGCTCTGATTCAGAATTGCCTTTTTCGCCCATTGTCTCTGGCGGACCGAATGCCGCAAATCCGCACGCTTCGCCGTCTGACAGAAAATTACAGGCTGGCGACTTGCTGGTCGTGGATTGGGGCGCGGCGTATGGCGGCTACATCTCAGACCTCACGCGCACCTTCGCAGTGGGTGAGGTGGATGCGGAATGTCAGAAGATTCACAAGATCGTGCAGGAAGCCAATGCCGCAGGTCGCGCCGCGGGTAAGCCCGGTGTGCCATGCGCCAACGTGGATATTGCCACGCGTGACGTGATCGAAAAATCAGGCTACGGGAAATACTTCACGCATCGCACGGGACACGGCATCGGCATGGAAGGTCACGAAGACCCATACATGCGCGGCGACAATATGCAACTGCTGGAAGTCGGCATGGCGTACACCGTTGAGCCGGGCATTTACCTGCCCAACCGCAACGGCGTCCGCGTTGAAGACAATCTGGTCATCACCGAAAGCGGCGCGGAGTGCTTGAGCGATATGCCGAGAGAAATCCGCGTGGTGGGGTAATTTTGATGTAGAACGTCCCGAAGGTTTCTCTGAAAAAATACGTTTGACAGATTAAACCTTCGGGACGTTGATTTGTAGAATGATATTTTCCGCTTCCCCTTTTTCCTTTCAACCTTATCCAGAAATCACGGCAGGCGGACGTGAAATGACTTTTGGTCTTTGTAACCTGGAGCGGACAGGCGCCAGTTTGCCGACATCTATAAAGACTACATCCTGTCGGGGAGCTTTTTCAAGCATATAGCGTGTATAGCCAGGGTCGAGTCTGTCCAGCAAAATGACTTCTGCGCCTTTCGGGATATTTTCTCCAAAATCTGGATGAGTGATGAGATAGCGCGTAAATTCCATGAATAGCTCGTTGAATTTTGCGCGATAGAATTCTGTCATTTTTTCATCTCCTTGATAAAACGTTCTCGATACGAAGTCCAGTTTTCCATAATGTCGCTTTGTCCAATTGTGAGAACGTCTGCCACGGAATAACCTTCAAACCAGTCTTTTGTTTGCTCACCATTTGGACGAAGAATATCGCGGTGGGGTTTTCCGTGTGCTGTATCGTATCGAACCACTGCATACCATTCGCCATTTACCAAAATTTCGAGTTGAATGCGAAATTCTACAATTTCTTTTCCATCTGAAATATGATAATGCCTGTAGCGGCACAAGCGTGTTTCAGGGTCGAGGTAAATCAGGAATTCACGTTCGGTCATATTTGGAATTATACGGCATTTCTGTGATTATATTTTCACCTACGCTTCAAGTGTATAATTATTTCACCGCCCAACGGAAGAAACCCATGCGCCCAATATTTTTTATCATCATCATTAGCTTATTTTTTCTCACTGCCTGCGGAACTTCCGCCCCGCAGATGACAGTTACCTCTGAGGTGACTGTCATCTTGACGCCCACCCCAATTTTTACAGCCGCTCCCACCTTTACCCCGACCCCAACGGCCACCCCGCTCCCTAAATTTTCGCCTGAGATAATTACTGCCGTGGAGACACAACTCCCAGGCTATACCGTCTTTGGTGACCAAATAAAAGATGGTACGGGTAACTTCGTGCCCGATATACACATAGTGCCAGGTGCCGAGGCGGGTACCTACACAACCCATATGGCGGAATATATATTTGAGGCAAATGGGCAGATCTACCCCATGCCAGAACACAAGGTAGAGCTAAAGATAGATGAAAATGGTAGGTTATGCCAGGAAGCCATGTGCCTGGAAAATGACGCGTGGGCGCGGAAAATGGAAACATTTCCAGCTTTGGAAGGGGGAGAAGTATCGCTCGAAGTTTATTCAAACGCAGAAGTAAATGCTGAAATTGTTGCAACAGCGAAAAATGTGATCCCAGAGGAAAGAGATGTTACAGATAAGGGGGCATACGTGCTTTTGGATGAGTTGTTTGGTAGAAGGTTGTTTGGTGGTAGAACTGCCCATTTTACATATGAAGGCATGTTAATGGAAAGTTATATGCACTATGCTTTTGCAGATAATCAACTAAACGTAATAAGCGAGACTGGAGATGAAGAAACAATAGAAACGCCTTGTTATATTGTTGGGGCAATCGGTAATAATGGAGAGTATGCTTTGGTTGGTTGGAGGGTTGGAGGAAGGGATTATGTGAGATTGATTGATAAGCAAGGATTACGCGACCCAGTGAAATTCAACTCGTACTTTGAAGATAATGAGCCGAAGTGGTAAGTGGTTATTTGACATTGGATTGTAAGAATTGAATAATGGGAGGTAATGAAAGAAGTATTGCCAAAGAAGAAGAGTGGGTGGCTGGGGTGATATTTGGGTTAGCGACCATCTTTCTTGATCCTAACTACAATGTGCTTGGTGTTGTATGCTCCCATTTTTGCTAATAGTCCTAGTTTGGTCCCACTACGCAAGGACTTTTATGAAAAAGTACTAGACAAGGTGTTGCTACCAGAACACTTGCCATACACGGCTTATGTAAAAGAGGTGATCACGGGCGATGTTGGGGATACCGAGTACATGTATTCTTAGACCTTGACAATACAGAACGTTTGTTCTAAAATCGGCCTACCTATTCAAACTGGAGGTCGAAATGGCTCAATATCGTAATCCGCTCGTGGATGGTTTGAAAACCGTCTGGTATAACCTAACAAGCAACCGAAAATTCAACCGCGGCGCCACGTGGGGCATGATGATCATCGGCGCGTTACTTTCCTTTGAAGTATTCAACTTCAGCACCACCCAATTTGCCCTGCACGACATGCTTGGCGACCTGACCTTCGCAGGGATGCGCTGGTCTACCATCCTCGCCATTGCCTTCTGCGGCATCGACTTTGCAGGTATTGCCCGCATCTTCACCCCCGAACAGGGACGTGACGAACCCGCCGAGGTCTATTATCTCTTCGGCGCGTGGCTTTTGGCGGCAGGCTTCAACGCCACCCTCACCTGGTGGGGCGTATCGGTTGCCATCGCCAACAACGCCAACTTGCAAGGCAGTCAGGTGATGAGCGGCGCAACCCTGCTCAAAGTGGTTCCCATTTTCATCGCCGCAATGGTTTGGCTCGTGCGCCTGCTGATCATTGGCACATTCTCGCTCGCAGGTGACCGGCTCTTCACCACGGCTCAACAGCACCAACCCTACAAAAATTCGTATCAACAGCCGCAACAAACTCAACGCCCGTACAGCGCGCCCCAGCCTCAATCGCGCGCGGCCGCGCCGAGTTATCAATCTCAACAACAACGACCTATTAATCAACCGGTAAACCAGCCCGTCCTGCGCCCTGCTTCGCAAATCCCGCGCCCTGTAAATAATGTCAACGCATCAAGCGCCGCAAACTTCCGTCCCGCGCCCAAGCCTGCCACAACCACGTCACAACAAAGTTCCTTCATCCCGCCGGAGCCGACTTATCATCCCATCTCCTACACCGCCCGCGGATCTGAAAGCACGAGCCACTACGACGCCTGATCTCGGCAGGGGTAACCCACCTCACAACTTAATAAATCAATTTCGAGCCGGGTCCTTT
This sequence comes from Candidatus Brevifilum fermentans, assembly GCA_945877125.1. GTDB lineage: Bacteria > Chloroflexota > Anaerolineae > Anaerolineales > Villigracilaceae > Villigracilis. The sequence continues at coordinate 52,915 of CAMCQT010000017.1, forward strand.
AATGAGACCCAGAATGGAGAAAGATACGCATGCCCCGTGCTCGCCCTGAAAATGTAGACTGGCAAACAGCCGCGGACCCGCAAGAACAAGGGAGCGGCTGTTTGTCTGGTTTTACGATCATACCGCTCGCCGTCATATTGATCAGCGCATTGCTTGCATCATTTGCCTGGCAAACAAATCCCAATCCTAATCCAAATCCTATTGCCGCGGATTTGCCGCCCGCCGCCTCAACCAGCATTTCTCCCATCTTTAGGATTGAAATCCATCACTGGGCTGACTCCATCTCAAAGTGGGCGGCCGCTTCGCAACTGGACCCGAACCTGGTTGCCACCATCATGCAGATCGAATCCTGTGGAGATCCCCGTGCAAGATCAAGCGCCGGTGCCATGGGACTCTTCCAAGTGATGCCGTTTCATTTCTACGCAACCGATGATCCCTACAACCCAGATACCAACGCCGCACGCGGACTCGCCTACCTGTCTAAGTCGCTTGAAACCGGCGGCGGAAATGCGCTGCTCGCCATGGTTGGCTACAACGGCGGCATCAGCCTCATCAGCCGCGCCGAGCGGACATGGCCAGCACAGACGAAAAGATACATCCAATACGGCGTGCCCATCTATGAAGATGCCCGCAATGGACTCGCATCAAGTTCTGCGTTGAATGAATGGTATGAAAAATACGGGGTGAGTTTGTGCCGTCAGGCAAGCCAAAGACTCGGCTTGCCATAGGTGAATCAATTACCAGTTACCAATTACTTCGCTATCCCCAACCAAATCACGAACGACGTACCTTTCCCCTCTTTTGATTCAACCTTAATTTGCCCACCGTGATGTTCCACGATCCAATGGGCAATGGACAAGCCCAGACCAAATCCGCTGGTGCTGGAGCGGGTGCGGGATTTCTCGGCGCGGTAGAAACGGTCAAAGATGTGGGGCAAATCCTCGGCGGGAATCCCCGGCCCCGTGTCGCGGATGATGATGCGCGCCTGCTCGCCGATCTTGGACATGCTCAGGAATACATCTCCGCCTTGCGGTGTGTATTGAATCGCGTTGGAAACCAAATTCAACAAGACCTGCTTCAAACGGTCACGATCTCCATTGACCAGCACCTGGTCAATTTCATTGAGGTGTACATGCACTTTACTGCCAGCCAAAATACACATCTCGGTAAAGACTTCGGTCAGCAGCAGGTCTAATTCGACTGGCTTTAGGACAAGGGTCAGCTTGCCTGATTCGGCTTGCGCCAGCATGAGCAACCCGCCCACCAGACGCGTGAGTCTGCCTGCTTCCTCATCAATGCTGCTCAGGGACTCTTCATCGGCTTGCTTTATGTGGCGCATCAAATCCACGTTGCCTTTGATGACTGTCAGCGGCGTGCGAAGTTCGTGGCTTACATCCGCAAGAAATCTTTGTTGTGAAGTGAACAGTGATTCGAGACGTTCCAGCGTTTGATTGAATGAAACGACAAGGTCGCCGATTTCATCTTCAGTTTGGTTTTGATAGGGGATGCGCCGCGAAAGATCGTCTGCGCGATTGATCTGGTCTACAGTTTCGGTGATGGCTTCCAGCGGAGAAAGTGCGCGCCCCAACACCACCCATGAGCCGAAGCCAGCCATCAACACTGCGATGATGGCGATGAGCGCCATGACTGAAAGCAGGTTCCCCTGCGTGGCATCGACAACGCTCAAACTTGACCCAACCTGCAATGTGCCGATCATCCGCCCACTTAATTTTAGCGGAACGCTCAGTACGCGCAGATGAGCTCCGTCGAGGTAGGAATCTTTATAGATGGCAAGACCAGTCTTCAGCCCCACAGGATCGAGCGGTTTGGTTAAGATTCCAATGCTGGGAGAAGTCGCAATGATTTTTCCATCCGGTCCCCATACTTGTACGTAGGCGCTTGAGGTCATATCCAATGGCGGCAGGCTGATGAGGCTTAGCTCGCCCACTGAATTTACTTTGGTTACCTGTGTAATGTCACGCGCCACGCTCGCCAGCATGGTATCGACTTGGTTGAGCAGGATCACATTGACGAGGATATAAACTGCCGCGCCAAAGATGAGCAGAATTCCACCCATGAATGTTGAATACAGCAAAGCAAGACGAAGGCGTAATGACATAGTGCAAGTGTAATGTTCTAAGTTTAAGATAACCTGAGAATAAAAAAATAAGCGGCAGTTAGACTGCCGCTCTTTGCTTACGGATTTTCTCTCATCACATACCCAACACCGCGCACGGTATGAATAAGCCGGATCTCGCCCTCGCCTTCCAATTTCTGGCGCAAGTACCGAATGTACACTTCGAGCACATTGCTCTCGCCGCCAAAGTCATAGCCCCAGACGCGGTCAAAGATCACTTCGCGGGTGAGAACCTGCTTGGGGTGGCGCAGAAATAACTCAAGCAATTCATATTCTTTTGCGGTCAGCGCCACAATGCGTGAGCCGCGTGCCGCCTGACGTGAGCCGGTATCCAACGAAAGGTCGGCAAACTTCAAGACCGGAATTCGCTCAGGCTGGGTGCGGCGCAGAAGTGCGCGCACACGTGCCAGCAACTCATCCAGGTTGAACGGCTTCACCATGTAATCGTCGGCGCCCGCATCAAGTCCTTGGATACGATCCTGCACCGTGTCTTTCGCGGTCAGCATCAAGATCGGAATCGAGCCGCCCGTACGCAAACGATGGCAGACTTCCAGCCCGTCCATGCCGGGTAACATCCAATCCAAAACAACAAGGTCAGGGGTATGGTCACGTGCCGCAATTAAACCCATGCGACCGTCAATGGCAGTGTCCACGGTGTAGCCTTCATAGGTCAAACCGCGTTGCAGTAATTTTAGAATAGCCTGATCATCTTCAATAATTAGGATTCTCTCATTCATGGCAGTTGCTCCTGCTTAAAATATACCATAAATCAAAAGACTTCCGAAGTCTGGTTATAATATAAACATGCCTTTCAGCAAGCGTCTCTTTGATTTTACCTTCGCACTTCTTGCGCTGATAATTCTTTCCCCCGTTATTTTTGCAACTGCGATTCTTGTCCGCGTTTTTCTTGGGACACCGATTCTTTTCAAGCAGGAGCGACCCGGCTACAAGGGACGTCCGTTCTTCATATATAAATTTCGCTCGATGACGAACCGCCGCACACGTAACGGAAGCCTGCTCTCGGACGCCGAGCGACTTCCTCGCTTTGGGCATTTGCTCCGTTCCCTCTCGCTCGACGAGTTGCCCGAACTCTTCAACATCCTGCGCGGCGAAATGAGTTTTGTCGGGCCGCGTCCGCTTTTGATGGAATACCTTCCGCTTTACTCGCCCGAACAAGCTCGCAGACATGACGTGGTTCCCGGCTTAACCGGCTGGGCACAAGTCAACGGAAGAAACGCCATAGACTGGCCCACACGCTTCAAAATGGATGTTTGGTACGTGGACAACTGGTCATTCTGGCTGGACATCAGGATTATTCTTTTGACGGTCTGGAAAGTAATTTCACGCGAGGGTGTCAATCAGGAAGGGCAATCTACCGTCGAATATTTCAAAGGCGAACAATAATTGTAAATTAAAAAGGGAAACGCCCCATTTGATTGAGGCGTTTTTTCTGGCGGAGAGGGTGGGATTCGAATATCATCCCCTCAATGGGGGTGCACGAACCTCAAATAAAGGTGGTGGTTAAGGCATAAGTGATGCAATAGAATCTCAAAATACTTTTTAACGCGAATGGCGCAAATTGGGCGAATTTCACGAATATTTTTGGTTTTTTCGCGTTATTCGCCTCATTTGAGAAATTCGCGTTAAGGTTTGTCATTTCAAATTAACCATTACCCAAATAAAATACCTCTTGTTAAAAAGGGAAACGCCTCATTTAATTGAGGCGTTTTTTCTGGCGGAGAGGGCGGGATTCGAACCCGCGAACCTTTGTGGGTTACACGCTTTCCAAGCGTGCGCGCTAAGCCAGACTACGCGACCTCTCCATTTTCAGCGGGCAAATTATACCATGTGTTACAGGTCTGACAACATTTGAGTTGAGCAATTTTTGCAGGCAAAGAATTTAGGAACTCACCTTACGCGGTTTTCTTCGAGAAGTCTATTCTTTTGTTCGGACTGCGGACTTTAGTCCGCTTCTTGCCGAAAACGCGGACTAAAGTCCGCAGTCCAACTTTTTTGCGTAAGGTGAGTTAGGAAGTCTTCAAGGATTCCCATGTCTTTTATTGGGCGCTTTCAGCGCAACGAAAGCCACGGCTCAGCCCCGCAGAATCGGGTTCGTGTTTGTAGCGGCGGAAGGTGGTGATGTCATCTTCGTTGGCGTCGTAGGCTCCGCCGCGTAGTGATCGCTCCGTTCCAGTTTCTGCGCCGGTTGGGTTTTCGTATGGCGAGCTGAGATAATATTTATTATCAAACCAGTCTGCCACCCATTCGCGCACATTGCCACCCATGTTCAACACGCCGTACGGACTCGCGCCCAATGGATACCGAAAGGCGGGGAGGGGCTGACCGATCAGCGATTCGGCGAAATTTGCCAAACGCGGAGTTGCCCGCAAATTTCCCCAAGTGTAATATCGCGCATCGGTGCCGCGCGCGGCTTTTTCCCATTCAGCTTCGGTGGGGAGTCGCCTGCCAGCCCACGTGCAATATTTTTCAGCGCCATGCCAGTTGACATAAACCACGGGCAGGTTGCGATATACCCATTTTCCGTAATATGGATTTAATCGTGGCACGGGAGCAAGACACTCGCCGCTATTGACACATTCTTCATACATGGCATTCGTCACTTCCACCTTGTCCATCCAGAATGCATCAAGATACACGGGGTGCTGCGGATACTCTTTGGATTTCGGGTCTCCGTTGTCTCCCATGATAAATTCCCCTTCGGGCACGTATAACTGCATCATGCCGTCGCTGGTTGAGATTT
>CAMCQT010000018.1 GCA_945877125.1 Candidatus Brevifilum fermentans
TTTTACTTTTTACCTTTTACCTTTCACCTTTTACCCGCACTTCATTACTTCAACTTTTCCTTCTTCCCAAAATCACGATACAAAGTCAGCGGAGCAAGGGTCTCTTTGGCTTGCGCCGCGCCTTCACCGGTGATCCAGTGGCGCAGCAACACAGCCAGTCCGGGACCTAGCATGTAGCCTTGCCCACACATTCCCACCGCGTTGAGGTAACCTTCCAGCCCGTTCACCTCGCCCACAATCGGAGCGCCGTCCGGGGTCATCGGGTACGAGCCGCGCCACGTGCGCCGCACTTTGATATTTTGCAAACTGGGCATGATCTCCAGCATCCGCTTCGCCACCTGCGGCAGAAAGACCGATGTCTCGCGGTGATCAAAACCCACAATCGGCGGGTTGGGCGTGATGCAAAAAACGATCTGCCCCGTGTGATGTTGATAAAAATAATAATTAGCCGAATCATCCGTCGGGCGGATGTCCACCACCATCGGCTTGAGAAATGCCGCCACAGGCTCCGTGATTCCGCCTTCGTGCGAGTCGGGATTGACGGGCACTTCCACGCCAGCTAGTTTGGCAACCTCCCTCCCCCACGGTCCCGCCGCATTGACCACCAGACCGGCGGTGTACGTCCCTTTGTCGGTGGAGGCTCCCGTCACGCGTCCATTCGTTCTTGAAATCTCGCGCACCGCTTCCTTGTAATGAAATTCCGCGCCGCATAGTTTGGCTTGCTTTTCAAAAGCTAGCGCAGACAACATCGGCGAGGCACTCCCGTCGTCGGGTGAAAATGTACCGCCAATCAATCCGTCAGGATTTAGCGCGGGAATAATTTCCAATAATTCTTTCTTGTCGTACCAATCAATATTGAGACCATATTGTTTTTGGATCACAAGCAGATCTTTGAGGATTTTCTCCTCCTGCGGACGGTATGCCACAAAAGAATATCCGCCCCGCTGCCAGCCAATATCGTCACCGTATTTCTCATGCCAGGTGGAAAAGATTTCAAGGCTTTTCAAGCTGATGCCGATCTTCGCCGGGTCTGAATGTGTGGCGCGGATTCCGCCAATCGCTTCCTTGTTCGAGCCTTGTCCCACGCTTGCGAATTGTTCCAAAACCAAAACTTTTTGACCCGCGTCTGCCAGTTGCCACGCCAGCGGAGTCCCCACACTGCCCGCGCCGATGATGATGGTGTCATATGTATTTTTATCCATGCGTTATCTCCAACTTCTATCATTGATGTCATTGCGAGGACGCTCGTGCTCTTTGTCCGAAGCAATCTCTTTGCTATGTCCGAGATTGCCTCGCCGCAAAACCAAAAGCGCGGCTCGCAATGACATACGCGCTACTTTTCCACGCCAGCCAAAATACCAAACGGCACTTCGACAAACATCGGGCGGGCGACATTCTCGGTGATTTCAGTCATCGGCACGCCCAACTCGCGGAAGGCGCGTTTGATCAGGCTGCTGCAAGTCTTGCCGCCACAGGCTCCCATCCCAGCGCGTGTGATGGCTTTGATCTCATTCATGTCATGCACGCCGGTCTGGATGATGGCTTTGATCTCCGCCAGACTCACCCGCTCACAGCGGCAGACAATCAGGTCATCGGTCAGGCGCTCGACATATTGTTCCAACGGCGCGCTGACATCCTTCTTCTGGATTTCGATTCCCGCAATTTGATTTGCAATCTCTCGCGGCGCGCGGACTTTGACCAGCACCGTGCGGTCAGTCGTCTTGGCAATCCGTGTGCGGACAACTTCCACGCTGCCGAGCGCAACCCCGACGGTATTCAGCACGGTCACATGGTCGCCGACGTGGATTGAACCTTTTTCGAATTCGTAGGGGATTGTCACCAGCGCGGTGTCAGACGGTTCCTTGCGGACATCCACCAGCGTGATCGCCAGTCCCGGGCAGATGGTGACGCACTTCTCGCAGGCGATACATTCCTTGCCGATCTGCTTTGCAATGTAATCAGGCACTTTGCGAATATCGGTTTCATCAATCACGATTGCGCCCTGCGCGCAAACAGAGGTACACGGGTTACATGGAATTTCCTGACTGCAATGCAAAACAGGATAAACCGCTTCATCATCATCGGGGATGGTTTCGTGGGTGATCTCACCGGGACGTGATTTGAGAATCTCCGAGGTGCGGAACCAATCCTGCGGAATCTCTGGCACGTCACAACCCAAAGCGCGGGCAATTTCCAAGCCTCGAATCTTGCCTGAGAACATGGCTGCCGAGGCTTCGGCAACTTCGTCCGCGTCACCCGCGGCAAACGCCGAAAGACCAAACTCCTGCGCCTTCTTGTAGAACTCATCCACCGGGTCGAGACCCACAGCCACCAGCAAAGTATCGCAGGCGAAAGTCTGCTCGCTGCCGGGGATCGGCTTCCAATCCTTGTCAATCGCGGCAATCGTCACCGACTCCACCGAGTCAGTTCCGTTGGCGCTGAGGACGGTGTGCGAGGTGTAAATCGGCACACCCATGCGAACCAATTTATCCTTGTGGACTTTATATCCGCCGCACTCGGGTAGCGCTTCGACCAAACCCGCAACTTCGATGCCCGCTTGCAGGGCATGGTAGCCGGCGATCAATCCCACATTGCCACCGCCGATGATGAACAATCGCTCAGAACAGCGCACCAGATCACGGTTGACCAAAGTCTGGAATGCTCCCGCGCCGTACACACCGGGCAATGTGTTGCCCTTGAAAGTCAGCGATTTTTCGCGCGCGCCCGTGGCAACCAAAATGGTCTTCGGGTCGATGAGTACATAATCTTTTCCGTCGCGCACCACGCCCACTTTTTTATCGCTGAACACGGCAATGGCTGTGCTGTTGAGCCAGGTGGTCACCACTTCAATTTTCGCCACATCCTCCGCCAGTTTGGTGGCGATGTCAATTCCGCGTGTGCCGGCGTAGCAGGCGTTGATGGATCCAAAGAAGCGATGGGTTTGCAGAACCAGCTTCCCGCCGAGCCGCTGCTTGTCGTCCAGAACCAGAGTCTGGATTCCGCGCTGACCGAGTTCAATCGCCGCTGATAATCCGGCCGGGCCGCCGCCGATAATTAAGCAGTCCACCTGTAAATTTTCCGTCGCCTTGAATTCTTTGACGGGCGGAGCATCGGGCAGTTTGGGCAAAGCCGTCACCGGCTCCACAGCCATGCCCGCTTTGACCAACGCCATGCAGGATTTGAGCGGAAGTCCATCCGCGATCACCGTGCATTGGGCGCATTGACCGTTTGCACAAAAAATACCTTGCGGCGAACCATCTTTGGGGTGATAACCAAAAATACGAATGCCGTTTGCGAACAGCGCCGTGGCAATGGTCTCGCCTGCCTGCGCTTGCAGCGGCTGACCCTTCCATGTAAATTCGATTGTTTCTCGTGTGGGGATGGGAAGAATGGGGTGCGAATCGATCCGATAGTTTTTTATCATAAAACTTCCTTGGATTCAATTTGGATGTTGGAGATGCTTACATCAGTTCAAGCATAGCAAGACCCTGTCAGACAGGATAGTGACGATTATCACAACTTGGACGTGTGCATTCATGGTTGATACATGATGGATTGGACTGACATAAAATAGGAATAACCTGAGTTTGCCGAGGCGTAACTACTCAGCACCAGCCACACCCTCAATTATGTCGCTGCGAGGCGCTCTGGTTCTTAGCCGAAGCAGTCTCCTAATGACATGAGATTGCTTCGGCGGAAAGAGCAAATGCCCGCCTCGCAACGACATGGCTGAGCAGCTACGCCGAGGCAATCAATAAAAGATTTTGAAGGAACTTCTTCACCCAATTGGCATTATGAAATTCCTGACTTTCAGAAAATCGTACAATTTTCATAGCATTGATTATCATTTCCAACTGTTTTATGGTAAAAATAGAAATCCAATTTAGAACTACAAATTCTCAAATCACCTTCTTTATTTAATCAATTAGCGAAAATAGAAATTCGCAGAATTAAATTTTTTTCAACAAATCAAAACAATTACAGCCTTCATATAAGTACACAAGGAAAGCGGTCATGTATAAAATTTTACGCAAGGAAGTCTTTAGCGAAACCGTCAAACTCATGGTTCTCGAAGCCCCCCTCGTGGCGCACAAAGCCAAACCCGGACAATTCGTCATCGTCCGCATCGACGAAACCGGCGAGCGCATCCCTCTCACAATTGCCGATTTTGATGCAGTTGCTGGCACAGTCACCATCATTTTCCAGGAAGTCGGCAAATCCACCATGCAAATGGGGCTGCTTGAAGAAGGCGACTTCTTTGAAAACGTCGTCGGTCCGCTTGGGCATCCAACCGAAATCAAAAATTACGGCAAAGTGATCGTCGTGGCAGGCGGTGTGGGCATTGCGCCCATCTTCCCCATCGCGCGCGCCCTGAAACAAGCCGGCAACCACGTCACCGCCATTGTCGGCGCACGTTCCCACTCTTTATTATTTTGGGAAGATCGCATGCGCGCCGCATCCGACGAACTCATCATCTGCACCGACGACGGCTCCTACGGACGCAAATCGCTCGTCACCGAACCCCTCAGGGAAATCCTCGAACAAAATAAAGACATCGCACAGGTCTGGGCTATCGGACCCTCGATCATGATGAAATTCGCATCCGCAACGACCAAACCTTTCAACGTCCCCACCCTCGTCAGCTTAAACACCATCATGGTGGATGGAACCGGCATGTGCGGCGGCTGTCGCGTGGTGATGGATAACGGGCCGAAATTTGTCTGCGTCGACGGACCGGAATTCGACGGTCATCACGTAGACTGGGAGCTGCTTCTGGCTCGATTGAAATTTTTCCAGTCTGAGGAAAAACAGGCAATCGAACATTGGAAGGAACACCAGTGTAAAACAGAGGCGATGCTCGACGCTCAAACAAAGGCAGCTCAACATGGCTAAGAAAATCGTCCCCTGCAAAGTACCCATGACCGAACAGCCGGCCAGCGAGCGCATTCATAATTATCAAGAAGTGCCTCACGGCTACACAGACGAACAAGCCATGGAAGAGGCGCTCCGCTGTCTGCAATGCGCAAAACCAACATGCATGGACGGCTGCCCCGTCAACGTGGATATCCCCGGCTTTCTGGCGCTCACTGCCTACGGCGACTTCCGCGGCGCAATTGATCTAATCAAAAAAACCAACTCCCTGCCCGCCGTCACCGGCCGCGTCTGCCCGCAGGAAGTGCAATGCGAAGGCGTGTGCGTGCTGAACAAGAAATTTGAACCGGTCGGCATTGGTCGGCTGGAACGCTTCGTAGCCGATTGGGAAGGAAGACAGGGCATGTCCGTACTATCAGATACGCCGCGCCCAACCGACAAAAAAGTGGCAGTCGTGGGTTCCGGTCCCGCCGGGCTGACCGCCGCCGCCGATTTGGCACGCATGGGCTATCAAGTGGAAGTTTTTGAAGCCCTGCACGAACCAGGCGGTGTACTCGTTTACGGCATCCCTGAGTTCCGCCTGCCGAAAGATATTGTCAAACGCGAAGTGGATTACGTCCGCAGTTTGGGCGTGCAAATCCACATGGATTTCATCGTGGGCAGTGTTGCCACATTGGATGAATTGCTGGAAAAATATGACGCCATTTTATTGGGAACCGGCGCCGGCTTGCCTTGGTTCATGGATCTCCCCGGCGAAAATTTGGGTGGGGTTTATTCGTCAAATGAATATCTAACCCGCGTCAACTTGATGAAAGCCTACCGCTACCCCGAATACGATACCCCGGTCTCACGCGGCAACCGTGTGCTGACCATCGGCGGCGGAAACACAGCCATGGACGCGGCGCGTACCGCCCTGCGGCTGGGTGCAAAAGAATCGATCATTGTCTACCGCCGTTCGCGCGCAGAACTCCCCGCACGCGCCGAGGAAGTCCACCATGCCGAAGAAGAAGGCGTGCAGTTCAACTTGCTGACCACGCCGGTGGCATTCCACGGCAAGGATGGGCGTGTCACTTCTTTGGAATGTATCAAGAATGAACTTGGCGAACCCGATGCCTCCGGTCGCCGCAAGCCGGTGCCGATTGAGGGTTCCAACTTCTTCATCGAAGCTGACGTGATGATCATCGCGATTGGTCAAAGCCCCAGCCCACTCATTGCCAACACCACGCCGGAACTAAAAACGATGAAGAACGGCACGGTGGCGGCTGACATGAATACAATGAAGACCTCTAAAAAAGGCGTATTTGCGGCTGGCGATATCATCACCGGCGGAGCAACCGTCATCCTCGCCATGGGGCAAGCCAAGATTGCGGCCAAAACCATTGACGAATATTTGAAAACTGGCGTCTGGTAAAAAATATCTGAAACAAAAAAGCTGTGACCGTTGTGGTCACAGCTTTTTTGTTTTGGTGTCCGAAAGCTCTGCTTTCGAAAAATTTAATTATTCAGCGCGCCTGCGTCGATCCAATCACTGATGATCTGGATTTGTTCAGCGGTTAACTTGGGTCCACGCTTGGGCATCTCACCCTCGACCACTTGCTGAACAAGAAAACTTTCGGCAGAATTGCCCGCGACAATCACAACGCCATCGAAGGAACCTGCCATCAAGCTTTCGTAAGTCTGCAAGTCGAGTCCGGCTTTTGTCTGTTTACCGCCATGACATTCATTGCAGCTACTTGCGAAAATGGGCGAAATATCGTTTGCAAAACTAATGCCTGAGGCAGGGGCTTCTGTTGCAGCTTCAGTTGCTTCTGATCCAGGGGCAGGCGCACCTGTATCTGTGGCAATGCTTGCTTCTGTGGAAACTGCCTGGGTTGGCACAACAGGCTCGGGCTGAGTCTGAGTCGGTTGTCCACTACAAGCGGCGATGATGAGAGTTAATAAAGTCAGGCTGAAGATCAGTTTTTTTTTCATTTGACATCCTTTTTAATTTATAAAGTGTTTTTGACAGTAATTTGTCTTCAAGCAATTTTGATGTGGGCATTATATATTTTCTTACCTGTGTAATTTTTCATAAAAGATAGAAAGTATCAACAAGGTAAGGTATAATTATTAATAAACCACGCTTAAAGCGTAAATTCATTTCAAGGCTGAGTATGTCAGGCGCATTATTACTTCCCAACGAATATTGGTTATCTCTTCAGGTCACTCCACAAGACGTCGAAAATTTACACACTTTTCTTTTTGAGCGTGAGACGCCGCTTGCTGTGCGCGATCTTTGTGCTGAATTTATTGAAGCACGTATCAAAATGGAACGCAGTGCCGCAGAGAAAAAGCAAAAATCTGGCGGAAAGAACTTTCTTCCGAAAGAGAAATATCAAGTCGGCGACGAACTTGTTTTTCCCGCATTGGAATGGCAGCAAGGCACAGTCAAAGACCTGCGAGCTGGTGTTAATCCAGCCATAAGCAATTTTGACGTGATCACAGTTGCAATGGATGATCGTTCTGAGCGCATGTTTGCTTCGAATCTTGAAACACACTTTTTGAACGAAGCCCCGCTCCCCGTACCTGAACGTGACGAGATGAACCCCGCTTTAATCTTAAATGAGCATGGCGCGCTGATCGAAAAGAAGCTTGAAGCCGCTTTTGCATTGGATGACGGACTTGTCAAAATTGCAGGACGCTGGTTTCCGAGTGCATTGTTAATTGACATTGGTCAGGGGCAACTAAATCTTGCCGAGGCTGTTTTGGATATGTCTGGTGGTGACCCGCTTACCACCGACGTATTAATAAAAGAAATTGAATTACCTTCCGGTATTAATTCCAGGTTGGCTGAATTTTCTGTGAATTATGCTCTGCAATGTGACGAACGCTTTGACGAGGTCGGTCCTGCGGGGCAAATACTGTGGTGTTTGCATCGCCTTGAGCCTGATCTTGTGAGAGAAACACCGTTGCCATTGCGTTACACAGAAATTGAACACGATCGTGAAAACCTAAATCCGGCGATGTTAAATCTTGAATCTCAATTGGATGACGAATTGACTCCATCCACCGAAAACGATTCTCGCCAGGATATTTCATCCATCACCCTATCTTTGATCTATCCCCATTTGCGCGCAGGGACACTGCCCATGTCTGCCAGGGCGCGCAAGTTGTTCCCCACTGCTTATGAGTCATCACGTGTGCGTTTTACTCTTATAGACGGCAAAACCAAACAGCGTATTCCGGCGTGGGCTGTACTTGCAAATGGATATGTGTTCGGTTTGCGCGAATGGTACAAATCACATCAATTAATCCCAGGTTCGCTCGTGCAGATTCGGCGCGGCGAGAACCCTGGAGAGGTGATCGTGGAAGTAAAGAGTCAGCGATCATCGAAAGATTGGGTGCGTACCGTATTGGTCGGTAAAGACGGCGGTTTTGTCTTTGCAATGTTAAAACAGCCTATTAGCGCAGAATTCAATGAGCGCATGGCAATTCATGTGCCGGATTTCAAATCACTGGATCCTGTTTGGGGAAAGAAGCGTTCTTTCGATGAACTCGTGCTATTGGTGATGCGTGAATTGACAAAATCAAATCCGCAGGGTCATGTGCATGCGCAGGAATTGTACGCAGCAGTAAATCTTGTGCGTCGCGTGCCACCCGCACCGCTTTTCGCCTTGCTGGCAACCAGCCCTGCCTTTAAGCACGTGGGGGACCTGCACTTCCGACTTAATGAGGAGACTGCATGAGTTTACTAAAACCCACAACAAAAACACCATTCCATATTGATTTTGACTGGTGGAAAAAGAATGAAAGAGACTGGCATATATTTCTGCGTTCATTATTATGTCCTGAACATCAGGCAGCATTTGCCGAAATTGAAGAAGGCGAACTGATTGACTGGATCGACCCAAAAACCGCAGAAGTGAAACAAGTGGACGGCGTTCAACATGCCTTGATGAGTCATTGCGCCTTATTACCAGAGTTTTCCAATTCACACACTGCAATGGTCGAAGCTGTTTTTCGAACTTTCCTTGTAAATGGTAATGTTCCCATGTCTGCCGATGATCTGTCAAAGAAACTTGAAAGACCCGCCGATATCATTTTGCGAACAATATCGGGGCCACGCGTATATCGCGGCTTGAGACCATTCCAACAAAATACTCCAAATACCGAAGCAGACAATTAGTAAAATTGGCAAAATGCCCCCGTAGCTCAATGGATAGAGCACCTGCCTTCTAAGCAGTAGGTTCACAGTTCGAATCTGTGCGAGGGCACTAAATTATCAAAAAAGTGCATAGTAATGAAGGAGAAAATCTATGCCTGCCATCGTTCGCAAATCAAGCGCCACTCTATTGGAAACCCGCCGTGAAATGTTGCATGCGGTTAGTTGGCAAGTGCGATCTAACGCATGGAGCCCACCTACAGATGCATACGAAACAGAAGAAGCGTATGTAGTCCGTGTGGAAATAGCGGGGATGCACGAAGATGATTTCGAAGTCCTGCTCGAAAACAATACCCTAATAATCTCTGGTTCGCGCCCTGACCATACAGAAAGACGCGCCTACCAGCAAATGGAAATACGTTTTGGAAAGTTCTCAACTGCACTTACGATGCCCGGACCGGTCAATATAGAACAGGCACGCGCAGAATACAAAAATGGATTTTTAACCGTTGTCCTCCCCAAAGCAACATCAAATCAAATCAAGGTTGAATAAACACATGCCCGCTGAACGTTGGCAATCAGGTATCAATGAATTTCTCCAATCCATTGGAGAAACTGACGATGAACTCATTAAGCTGTTCATGACGTCGGTCTTTTCGCGTCTTCAGAAAAATGACGACGCCCCATCCACGCCGGAAAATGGTGAGAAAAACGAAGGGCAGAAGTTTCCCGACGTGCTCCCGATTCTCCCGTTGCGTGGTGTGGTTGTCTATCCCAACACGGCTGTTCCGCTCACGGTGGGACAGGCGCGTTCGATCAAATTGGTAGATGATGTAGTCGGCGGAGATAAACTTGTTGGTCTCGTGGCCGCACTCGACCCAGAGCAGGAAACACCCGGACCAAACGAACTGTATCAAATTGGCACCATCGCCACGGTACATCGCTTGTTGCGCGCGCCCGATGGAACCGTCCGCTTGCTGGTTCAAGGGATGGAACGTTTTCGGCTTGGCGAATTTGTCGCCGAGGAACCTTATCTAAAGGCGCATGTTCACCTTATTCCAGAAACCGAAGTAGATGCAGAAGCAAATCTTGAGACCAGCGCGCTGGCTCGGAATGCCCGCGACCAGTTCCAACAGATCACACAGATGATCCCGTCGTTTCCAGATGAATTGGTAGGCTCGATCACCTCCCTCGAAGATCCGCTTCAAACTGCATATACCATCGCAAACTTCCAGCGGATTGGTTTGAAAGACGCGCAGGAAATCCTTGAACTGGATTCTGTGTACGACAAGTTGAAGAAGTTGATCGGTCTGCTGGTACGCGAATCCGAAGTTCTGCAAATTGGTCAGAAGATTCAAAACGAAGCGCGCGGCGAGATCGAAAAAGTTCAACGTGAGTATTTTCTGCGCGAACAAATGAAAGCCATCCAACGTGAGTTGGGTGATAAAGACGAACAGTCAGTGGAGACGGAGGATTTTCGCAAAAAGATCGAAGATGCGAAAATGCCCGAGGAAGCATACAAACAGGCCAAACGCGAGTTGGATCGGTTATCCCGTCTGCCAACTGCCGCGGCGGAGTATGGCGTCATCCGCACCTATCTTGACTGGTTGGTCACGCTGCCGTGGTCGGCATCCACCCAGGACAATCTGGATATTGGACACGCACGCGAAATTTTGAACAAAGATCATTTTGGGCTTGAAGATGTAAAAGACCGCATCCTTGAGTTTCTTGCCATTCGTAAACTGCGTCTTGATCGTAAAGACGATGAGAAAAAGCCTTCGGATGATTTTATCCGCCACGAACGTGAGGGTGTGATTTTATGTTTTGTTGGGCCTCCCGGCGTAGGCAAAACTTCTTTGGGGCAATCCATTGCACGGGCGATGGAGCGAAAATTCATCCGCGCTTCGCTGGGCGGCGTGCGTGACGAAGCCGAAATCCGCGGACATCGCCGCACTTACATCGGCTCGATGCCGGGGCGCATCTTGCAATCTCTGCGCCGCGTGGATTCAAAGAATCCAGTCTTTATGCTGGATGAAGTGGACAAACTCACCTATGATTTTCACGGTGACCCCGCCTCTGCCCTGCTGGAAGTGTTAGACCCTGAACAGAATGTCGAGTTTCGAGATAATTATCTTGAAGTTGCATACGACCTCTCGCAGGTGTTCTTTATTACAACTGCAAACACACTTGAGACAATTCCGCGCCCGTTGCTTGACCGCATGGAACTTATTTTTCTTTCGGGTTATACCGAAAACGAAAAACTAGCCATCGCGCGCGGCTATCTTATTCCGCGCCAGTTGCGCGAGAACAGCTTGCGTGAAGGCGAAGTCTCTTTCACCGATGATTCTTTGAAGATGATCATCCGCCAATATACGCGGGAAGCGGGCGTGCGTAATTTGGAACGCAAGATCGGCGCAGTTTGCCGCAAAGTAGGCACGAAGATTGCCGAAGGCAAGATCGAAAAATCTGACATTACCCCCGAGCTTTTGGATGAGTATCTTGACCATCCAATTTACTTTGGACCCGAAGAACTCAACAAACGCATTTCCATCCCTGGTGTGGTGCCCGGACTGGCGTGGACTTCCTTTGGCGGCGATATTCTATTCATCGAAGCCACCGCCATGCCTGGTGGACATGGCTTTCAGGTGACTGGCTCAATCGGCAATGTGATGATGGAATCAGCCCGCGCGGCTTTGTCCTATGTCCGTTCGCGCGCAGCTTCTTTGAAAATACCTGATGAGTTTTTCAATAAATTTGATATCCACATGCACATCCCGTCTGGAGCGCAACCCAAGGATGGTCCATCGGCCGGCGTAACGATGGCAACTTCTCTGGTGTCGCTGATCTCTGGGCGCAAGGTCAAGCCGCAGATTGGCATGACCGGAGAAATTACTCTGCGAGGTCAGGTTTTGGCGATTGGCGGCGTCAAAGAAAAAGTGCTGGCGGCGCATCGAAACGGGCTGACAACGGTAATTTTGCCGAAGCGTAACGAGCAGGATATTGACGACGTGCCTGACGAAATTAGAAGTTCGATGAAATTTATCTTCGCCGAAACTGTGGAAGATGTGATCGATGCCGCTTTGGAAAAAGCGAAACCAGAAAAGAAGCAAGTAAAGAAACCCATCAAGAAAAAATCCAATAAAACGGAAGCAAAGAAGAATGACAAAGTTAAAAGTACTGCTCGCTGAAGATGATATAACGATGGTTTCATTGTTGACGACCCTGCTAAAGATGGAAGGGTTTAATGTGGTTGCATTGCAGGCCGATGCTGATGTTCCTGCTGCTGTGCGCATCGAAAACCCCGACATACTTTTGCTGGATGTCCATCTATTACAACAAAGTGGTTTGGATATTTTAGATGCAATTCGCAACTCAGAAGACATGTCCCGCACCCGCGTGGTCATGTCTTCTGGTTCAAACGTGAGGGAAGAATGTATGAATCGCGGCGCGAATGGCTTTTTACTAAAGCCTTACATGCCCGATGAACTCATTACGATATTGAAGCAAACCATTAAATCTGCTTAATACTTGTGAACATTCGTGAATTTCTTTACCCCGATGATTATGCCCACACATTGAAGTTGTGGAAAAGCATCGAAGCAGGCGTAAATATAGGGCGGTCAGATACACCTGAAGAAATACAAAAAAAACTAAAACGTGACCCTGATCTATTTTTGGTCGCTGAACACAATCAAGAGATCGTCGGCTCGGTCATCGGCGGATATGATGGACGCCGCGGAATGATCTATCATCTGGCGGTGCATCAAAGCGTCCGCGAACAGGGTCTGGGCGCGCTATTGCTGGGCGAAGTTGAAAAGCGTTTACAGGCAAAGGGCTGTGTAAAATGTTATTTGCTGGTTCTTGCTGATAATGAACTCGCCGTTCACTTTTATGAAAATCGCGGTTGGTATGAAATGAATGAAGTCCGTATCATGGGAAAAGAATTTTGATGACCATTCGATTTGGAATTCTGACTCTCTCTGACCGCTCCGCGCGAGGCGAACGCGCCGACGCATCTGGACCTGCCCTCGCGGAACTGATTCACGCTCAAGGCTGGTCAGTCGCCAGGCAAGAGATTCTCCCCGACGACGAATCAGCCATCCGCGCCGCGCTGACCGAGTGGGCAGACAGCGGTCAAGTTGATATCATCCTCACCACCGGTGGCACCGGCTTTGCTCCGCGTGACATCACCCCCGAAGCCACCCGCGCAGTAATTCAGAGAGATGCGCCCGGCCTGGCAGAAACCATGCGTGCTGAAAGTTTGAAGAAGACCCCGCACGCCATGCTTTCTCGTGCCGTTGCAGGCATCCGCGGGCGCACGCTGATCGTCAACTTACCCGGCAGTCCCAAGGGTGCTGTTGAAAATTTGCAGACGATAATGCCTGTCCTTCCCCACGCAGTTCAATTGTTGACAGACGACCCAGGGTCTGAGGCATCGCATTAAATTGGGAGACGGGCTTCAACCTAGCCATGACCTGCAACTCATTGGTATAATCCGCCCGCTCAAAAAATAAATCAATCATAAATCAAACAAACAAGGAAAGTGCAAGCATGATAGATGTAAATGAACTTCGCAAGGGTGTCACATTTGAATTGGACGGAAACCTGCTAAAGGTGTTGGATTACAGCCACAATAAAACAGGGCGCGGTAATGCCAATATTAAGGTCAAAGCCCGTAATTTATTAACCGGCTCCACCATTGAACGCACATTCAGTTCCGGGCAATCTGTGCAGGATGTAAATCTTGATTTTGCCAATGTTTCGTACCTGTACAGTGACGGCGACCTTTACTTTTTCATGGATAACGTCACATTTGAACAGCCCGGCATCAAAAAAGAATCTCTCGGCGAAAGCGCCCAATACCTAAAAGAAGGCATGGAAGTAAAACTCACTTTCTACAAAGGCGAAGCGATTGACATTGAACTCCCCACCTCTGTAGATTTGAAAGTCGTCCAAGCCGACATGGCCATCCGCGGCGATACGGCCACGGGCGTCACCAAGAAAGTCACCACCGAGACGGGTGTACAGGTGCAATGCCCGAACTTTGTAACCGTAGGCGACACCATCCGCGTGGATACACGCACAGGCGAGTACGTTACACGCGTCTAAGTTTTGTAAACGAAACAAAGTAAAACATGCAGAAAAAATCATCTGCATGTTTTACTTTGTACTTTACCCAGCTTCCCTATGAAAACACCTGCCGGGCATGAATGCCCACACTTCTACGGCGATTATTATCGTGGTCGCAATGTGGAAGAATGCCGTTTGCTAAAAATAAATGGACAGGACTGGTCACGTGATTTATGTAAGACCTGTCACGTACCTGATATTGCCCGCGCCAACTCATGTCAGCACATGCAATTGAAAGCCGTGGTTAGTCGTTCGCTTTTTACATTTTTTCAACGCCGGGTACAGGTTAGCGCATTTTGTGAAAAAACAAAACGCAATGTGACTGAACCTCAGATCGGCTGCGGAGAATGTCACGATTTACCCTTCAAATTTGAAATAAAAGAATAATCCAGACTCCGGGGGGAGCCCCAAAAATATGACACTCACGCTCCTGCTTGACCTTGACGACACCCTGCTTAACACACACATAGAATCTTTTATCCCTGCATATTTTCAAGCATTGGCAAAAGAACTTACGCCGTACGTCGCACCCGATATCATGCTGCGCGCCTTGATGTCTGGCACAAAGCGCATGATGGAAAGCGATGACTTTTCGCAAACCCTGGAGCAGGTATTCAACGCGGAGTTTTATCCGCAGATCAATTCTCATTACGAAAAAACCGCAGCCGCAATCGACAATTTTTACGACAATATTTTTCCAACTCTGGGCGGAGTGACTTCGCGCAAGCCCGAGGCAAAGCCGTTCGTTGATTGGGCTTTCTCGCAGGGCTTTCGCATCGCCATCGCCACCGACCCGCTTTTTCCGCGCAAAGCCACCCATCACCGGCTGCGTTGGGCAGGCTTCGAACCTGAGCAATTTGAACTTGTTTCGTCCTTCGAGCAGTTCCATTTTTCAAAAACGCACCCAGCCTATTATGCCGAAGTCCTTGGGCGCATGGGTTGGAACGATGGTCCTGTGCTGATGGTGGGCAATGACTTGGATCGTGATATCCGTCCTGCACAAATGCTTGGGCTGGCTACCTATCACGTGGATGACGAATCCGCCTCCCCGTCTGGGCCTGTAGCGGGGTCGCACGGCAAGTTGGCTGATCTGCGTCTGCGGCTTGAATCCACCGACTTCGCATCCTTCATTCCATCCTTCAAATCAATTGACTCCATTTTGGGAATTTTATCGGCCACGCCGGCAGTGTTGAATGGTTTATTGCGCGGGTTGGATTCATCTGCCTGGACGCATGAACCTACTCAAAACGACTGGGCATTGAGTGAGCTTATTTGCCATCTGCGCGATACAGAGCGCGAAGTCCACCAAATGCAGATCGAATTATTCAAAGAAAAAAATGAACCCTTCATTCCGCGCCCAGACACAAACGTGTGGGCACACGGAGATTATCAACATGAAGACGGCGCAACCGCATTGATCGAATTTAATGAGGCGAGGCGTAAAACTTTGGAATTGATCAAAGAGGTCACACCTGAACCTTCTGCCTGGGAACGCAAGGCACGCCACGCTATTTTTGGCCCTACAAATTTCAAGGAAGTGGTCAGTTTTATCGCAGAACATGACCGATTACATATTCAACAGGTCTGGAGTACGCTGAAGAATTTGTAGATTTTTTGCGTGTCTTCCCGGCGTTACCAGTGTTACTATTAACTTGAGGACAAGTTCCATACTTGTCCTTTATTTATTAAATTCAAAATTAATGGCTATAATAATTAAGGAGAACACGAATGAGAAAACGTGTAGTTGTAACAGGATTGGGCTGCGTAAGCCCCGTTGGAAATAATGTAAAAGATACGTGGCAGGCTTTGCTGTCCGGGAAATCTGGTGCGGCGCCCATCACCGCCTTTGATGCGAGCGCACACAAAACCAGATTTGCCGCAGAAGTAAAAGGGTTTGACCCCGTGGCTTTATTTGGCACACGCGATGCCCGCAAAATGGATCGTTTCACACAATTGGCTACCGCCGCTACCCTGGAGGCAATTGCCCAATCAGGTTTAACGATTGACGAATCAAACCGTGACCGCGTTGGTATTTTAATCGGCACAGGCATTGGCGGCATTTTGACGCTGGTTGAACAATATGAAATATTGCGTCAACGCGGACCCGAGCGGGTCAGTCCCTTTCTTATCCCAATGATGATCTCTGACGGCGCGGCGGGCAACATTGCCATCCGTGTCGGTGCACGCGGGGCAAATATGTCACTTGCAACGGCCTGTGCCTCTGGCACGAATGCGCTGGGCGAAGCCGCTGAAATGATTCGGCGCGGCGCGGCAGATGTGATGATTGCCGGGTCTTCAGAGGCAGCCATCAGCGCCATTGCAATGGCGGGTATGAACGCCATGACGGCTTTGTCCACGCGCAACGATGACCCAGAAAAAGCATCCCGCCCGTTTGATAAAAATCGTGATGGATTTGTCATGGCAGAGGGCGCAGGCATCTTAATCCTCGAATCACTTGAGTATGCACAGGCACGCGGCGCAAACATTCTATGTGAATTTACCGGCTACGGCACAACAGACGACGCACACCATATTTCTGCACCCGCTGAAGATGGCGCAGGGGCGGCAAACTCAATGCGGCTGGCGATCAAGGACGCAGGGCTAAATCTTGAAGATATTGATTACATCAACGCGCATGGGACATCCACCTATATGAACGACAAGAGCGAAACCAGCGCGATTAAAACTGTGTTTGGCGAGCAGGCATATAAAATCCCAGTTTCCTCCACCAAATCCATGACCGGTCATTTATTGGGCGCATCGGGTTCATTGGAAGCAGTCATCAGTTCGATGGTACTTCTTGATAATATACTGCCGCCTACCATCAACTACGAAACACCCGACCCCATCTGTGACCTGGATTATGTTCCCAATCAGGCACGCAAAGCTGAGCCAAGGAATGTCATGTCCAATTCATTTGGTTTTGGCGGACACAATGCAACCCTGGTATTAAGCCGCTTTAACAAATAAAGGAGAAAGAATGCCATTCGCGCATATTACGGGCTGGGGCATGTATGTCCCAGAGCCGATACTTACCAATGACGATATATCCAAATTAGTGGACACCAACGATCAATGGATTCGTGAGCGCACTGGAATCCGCGAGCGTCACATTGCCCGCGAAAATGAGTTTCCATCCACAATGGGAGTGGAAGCGGCCATCAAAGCATTGCAGGTCGCAAACCTCGCCCCCACTGACCTGGATCTGATCATCTGCACTTCATCCTCTCCAGAGTATATTTTTCCTGCAACCGCCTGTATTATTCAGGATCAAATCGGAGCTACCAAAGCTGGCGCGTTTGATCTGCAAGCTGCCTGTACTGGCTTCATTTTCGCAACCAACATGGGCGCGCAAGCCATTCGCAGCGGCTCGGTAAAAAACGTATTGATCGTTGGCACAGAAGTCCTTTCCCGTTTTGTTAATTGGAAGGATCGCAATACCTGCATCCTGTTTGGAGATGGCGCTGG
The DNA here is from genome assembly GCA_945877125.1 of Candidatus Brevifilum fermentans. Taxonomy (GTDB): domain Bacteria; phylum Chloroflexota; class Anaerolineae; order Anaerolineales; family Villigracilaceae; genus Villigracilis. The sequence continues at coordinate 17,612 of CAMCQT010000018.1, forward strand.
CGCTTTTGTTTTGCAGGCGAGTGAAGAACCCGGCGGCGTGATGTCTGCCGTGATGCACTCAGACGGCTCCGGCGCAGACTCGTTGATTATCCCCGCTGGGGGTTCGCATCACCCTGCAACCGAAGCAACCCTGCGCGAAGGCCGTCACTTCATGCAAATGGACGGAAAGGAAGTTTTTCGTTTTGCAACACGCGTTATGGGACGTGCTGTGACCGAAGCCCTCGAACAGGTGAAAATGACCACCGACGATGTGCAATGGATCATTCCACATCAGGCAAATTACCGCATCATTGAAACTGCCGCAAAACACCTGAAAATGCCGCTGGATAAATTCGTGATCAACGTGGAGCGCTACGGCAATACTTCCACGGCTTCCATCCCAATCGCTACGGTTGAAGCGTTACAAGCGTCTCGGATCAAACCCAAAGATAAAATCGTCTTCGTTGGCTTTGGCGGAGGTCTCACCTGGGGAGCGATGGTCGTCGAGTGGACAGGTCCCCTGCCGGTCAAGAAACATGTCCACCCCGCACAATATCGCTTATTTGCTCGTCTGCGTTCATTTGTGCGCCGCGCCATTCGCTTCATTGAAGGCTTCTTCTCGCGCAAAGAACTTTAGCCACTTTTTTTTCAATTGTGGTAGGATAAGGTCGAAATTCAAAAAAGGAGCGTTTTATGCCAAGATTACCTGGTGGTGCAGAATGGATCATCATTCTCGTTATAGTTATTCTCTTGTTTGGACCCGGGCGCATCGGTAAGATCGCTGGAGAACTCGGACGCGGAATCAAGAACTTCCGCGAAGGACTGGGATCTAAAGAAGAACAGCCCGAAAAACCCGAAGATTCAGAAGAGAAAAAGTAACACTAAAAAAGAAGGTCACCAATTGGTGACCTTCTTTTTTTTTATTTCGCCGCTTGAATACGCGCTTATGAATTCGCGTCTTCAGCCATTTTTTGTGAAATACGTTTGATAACCTCAGCCACACCACCCACTGGACTCTTCAAAGTTTCAAAAGCTACCTCGACGATCTCTGGAGCCATACGCTTTATATTGCGAAAACGCCGCATAATAAAGTTCTCGTCAGGCTTGGGTTCTGCGAGTGCAGTTTCAATTTCCTTGAGTTCTTCCTTGGCATCCTGTTTCTTCCCATCTTGAAGTTTTGGATGTGCGTCAACAAAATTGTAAATCTTTTGAAAGAGCGGCGCAATGTTAATATGTTGATTGGTAATCGTATTATTATCACCAATCACAAAATTGCTACCCTGCACATTACCGCCAATGACAATACTTCCATCCCCTGCGCTCAGTCCTTTTCTTTTCTTTTTCTCAGCCATCGTTCCTCCAAAAAATATTAGTTACGAATCCTTCGGTGCGATAACCACACGAAAACCAAGGTCATCATTAAACATCAAAGGGATCGACCAGTTACAAAATGACGAACGCGCAAACCACTGATAGCCGATCCATGACCCGCCGCGCACAATGCGATATTTTTTATCTTCCTCATACCACGAACGTGTCCACTCCCAAACATTGCCGCTCATATCCCATGCGCCTTCGGGGCTGACACCCTGCGGAAAAGTGCAAACCGCAGTCGTACCGCCAAGCCCAGAACCTGTCGCTTCGCTGTCCCAGGTATTCGCGGCAGTTTTGTCAAAGCCTTCGCCCCAGGGATATTCGCACCCTTCACTGCCACGTGAAGCACGCTCCCACTCATCATCACGGGGCAGGCGAATGGTGTATCCTTCGGGCACAGCCACGATCTTTTTGGAGAGCCAGTTGCAATATGCTTCAGCTTCAAACCAATTCACACCCACAATCGGCACGATCGGGTTGCTCAATTCAATACTGTGCCAGTAATACGGCGCATTGCGTTTTACAAGCGGACGATGTTCCAGCCAATCATGCGCCACGGCTTCAAGCGTGCGTGAATCGTATTTTCCAGTGCGCCACTCCCAGCCATCGCTGCTCCAATAATCCTGCGTCTGATAACCATCTTCTTTGACGAAACGCGCAAACTGGATATTGGTAACCGGATACTTGCCGATGAAATACATGTACGGAATTTCTTTCGTATCTTTCTTAACCCCAGCCTGATACTCACCCGCAGGAATTTCTGCAAACCGATCAATATCTCCGGGCCGCCACCCAAGCCTGCCGAGCAACAGACCAGCATGACGCCTCAGCTCAGGCCGGATTTCTCCATCCTGCATGGTAGTTAGCAAGGCTTGAATTACATATTCCTTGCTTTGCAAAGACACGCCGCCCGGCCACGTATCCAGCACGGCATCGCCAGCGAGCACCACTGCCTCACCGGGAGGGCCAGGCTGATTATTTACAAGCGCTTCAACCACCTCGCCAGCCACCTTAGGCAATTGCTGACGGATGCCAAGATAGCCAATGGTAAGCAGGGTTACTTCGCGCCAGGCCTGCTCACCCACATGGGCAGATAATGTTTCAATGATCGTTGCAGAATTACCCTGACCCTTTAAAGCAAGCGCAACTGCCGCAAGATATTCTTCAAATGTTAGGTGAATAAATCCATATTCGCCGGGTCCGCGTTCAAGCAGAAGCGCAGCATGTTCGCGGACATCTGTAAGAAATTGGCGCGCCGCCTGATGAGGTGATGTCTCATTGCGCTCCATAAACAGTTCTTCGAGCTTGCGGCGCATGTCTTCACGCCCAACCAAGCCAACGCCGGGACTTACTTCGTGCATCCACAATGCAAGCGGAGCAAGAATGCGTATCGTTTGAAGCTCGTCAATATCACGACCGGGCGCACGTCCGCTGAGACTGCGGGCGCGGTTCCAGGTTGAGAGCAGGGTATTTACATATTGATCGTAAAGTTGGACTCGGCGCTCAGGCAGTGAAACACCCTGCCGCTTCATCAATGCCAGAATGGTGAGAAGCAATGGCGTGGATGCCAACTGCCGTACGCCCGGATTCTGCTGAATGGAGTCAAGCAGTTCGCGGCGGTCTGTTTCTGCATCTGCGCGGGCAACAGCCGTGTTGCCCTGCACTTGTTTTTCAAGTGCCGTTGTCCAATACTTGATAAATTCTTCGATCTCGTCTTCTTCAAAATCAACGATGGTACATTCGACAAGGTCTTCAGCAGAAGGACGAACTGCGCGATAGCCAACTACACGGCTGGTCATTACAAATTTATTGCCTTCACGACGATGGAACGCGAAGAAATCGACCACACGCTCAACAACGGTATTACGCATATTAATATCACGTACTTCGTCGAGTCCATCCAACAAGATGAGCGCACGACCTACTTTCAGCGCCTCACTTAACATGGATCCGACAGGCAAATCTGCGCCGATGCCTGCAAAATATTCTGCTATGAAATCATCAAGACGAATATCTTGTGACTGAAGCGCATTGGCAAATGCGGCCAACGGCAACAGAATCGGCAAATAATCGTCAAGCCCGATCTTGGCGCCTTCGCCGCGTGCAAGACGTAAAGCCAGATATTTTACGAAAGTGGTCTTGCCTGCGCCAGGGTCACCCAGCACGATCACGCCTGAATGTTTTTGTAAAACATTCAAAAGTGGAATCGGCTCGCCAAAATGCAAAAGTTCCTGTTCGTCATTGGTTACGTCACGACCTGCCAGGCTAAGGTCACGCTTCCAAGTGTCGCCTTCAGGCAATTCCATGCGTGCCTTGAGCGGCACATAAAGATCGAGCAATTTCAGTTTTAGTGGAATCCGGTCAGAAATCCCCATGCCTTTTAAGCTGAGGTAATAGTGGCGATCTGTCAGGTAGCCGAGATAAGCCGCAGTGGCCTCGCGCAGTTTTTCGGCAGGCAAAGCAGGCTTGAGGTCACGCCAGAAGCGATCCGCAAGGACAATGGTCTGCCCATGAATAATCGCGCTGTCGGTTACCGATCCGCCAACGGCGATACCCTGGTCACCGGTCTGAATATTTTGTTCAGATTCGGTTGTTTTTACTGTTTTTTTTGGGGTGATTTTCTTTTCAGTCATGCCCTGCCTCATTAATTCCTATTATGCCAGTATACAGTAAATCTAAAAATCTGGAGTTACCAAATTGTAAGGTACTCGTTTTCGTTGAAAGTTGGCAAAACTGCACTTAACAAGGAGAAAATAGAACTCTTGCATAAACTCGGATTTCATTCCGACCTATCCCCCTGCCCCCTTCCCTGATAGGGAAGGGGGTGGCACCGTAGGCGACGGGGGTTAGGTTCTTAATACTTTTGCAAGAGGTCTAATATAGAAAAACAAAAGCCCGGCTCGGTTGAGTCGGGCTTTATAAAATAATTGATCCTTGTTTTATTCTGAATTTTCTTCGCCAAATGCGATCACCACAATATGCTGGTTCAAAAAATTTGGGACGGCGCCATCGACAGAAACAACCTGTCCCAAAGTGTAGCCGCCTGCAATTGGAATTTTTGTGCCCAGAATATCCTGCACAGCGGTGATCTCCATACCAGACTGCGCTTTTAGAAGCAATTGCCATGCGATATCAACAAGGACAAGGGCAAAGACCGGTTTTGCATTACCAAGCTGCAATAAGGCTTGTTGTGCGGCCTCGTGCGCCGCGCGCTCACAGGCAACGTGGCTGCCTACTAACAAGTAGGCATCAATGCCATCTCGAATGGTAGCGTTCATGCGGAAACTGCCGTCTGCTTCCACGCGGATGGGCGAGCGCACGATCAAGTCATCACCTTGCTCCACGCCAAGCGGATATAGACGGGCGAGATAATTCAAGGGTGGGAATGCCCAATCGCGGGCGGGATAGCCAAAGAGGGTTGCGTAGGTTTCAGATGCGGGGCGTCCATCCAATGTCCGCAGCCAGAAACCACGCGAACGTGTCACACGAAACTGTTTCCCTACCTGATCCCAACCATGGTCATAGCCTACGCCTATCTTTAAGTTACCCCGCAGAAACGCGGCGGCTAATCCGCCAGTACCCGTTTGACTGCCTGCCATTTGATACGTATTACCGGTATGTAAATCACCGCTTGAAAGACCACCCATAACATTCAAACTGGGTGGAAGCACATTACAAAATTGCTCAGCATCTCCATTAAAGCCGTCTGCAAAAAACAGCAGGGATTGATGCTCCTCGCGCGCTGCGGCATATTGCAGTATTTTTGCGGCAGTCTCGCGCCCCGACTGGGCATAGCCCGGGAGCCAGAGTGCATCCGCTTGAAAATCGCCACTTAATAAGGCAACCACCACTGAGTGCGGATGCTGACCTTCATGCGTAAGTCCGGCGGGAGAACTAAACCCAAGCACGGGAACATCGCCAAGTAAACTGGTTACACCATTCAGCACTTCACGCGCCTGATATTGATGCGACGCGATTACCACGGCAAAACCCGGTGCGCTTGCGCCCAAACGATTCAAGGCCTGATGTGCGGCTTGCAAGCCAGCTTCACGCCCATCGAGCGCTTGCGCAGATCCTACGGATGCAACCAATGACATATCGCCTCGCTACTCTTCAGCAACCGGAATGGTGATGTGGAATGTTGTACCGGCGCGAAATTCACTTTCGAACCATATTTTGCCGCCTTGCATTTCAATCAGTTTCTTTGTAATGTTCAGCCCAAGACCGGTACCCGTTGCCATATCTTTGGAGTACTCGGTACGGAAGTATTGTTGGAATATTTTTTTCTGGTCTTCGGAAGTCATTCCCAAACCATCATCCTTTACCCAGATGTGTACAACACGCGTTGAGTCGTTTACATCCCAAAGATGGTTATTGCTTTCCTCAGCGCCGATCTGCAAGACGCCGGCTTCGGGCGTATATTTGTAAGAGTTGCTGAGTAAATTAACAAGCACCTGAACAATGCGGGTGGGGTCTGCCCAAATAGCAGGAAGTTTCTCAGGTAGAAGAATTTCCAAAGTTTGTTTCTTGTCTTCGATCTGATGTTTGAGGGAGCGAACGGTATCATCAATCAAAGTGGGTACGTCAGCCACTTTATAAGTTAGGCTCAAACGCCCCGCTTCGATCTTGGAGATGTCGTTGAGGTCAGATACCAGTGTGTTCATACGAACTACATTGGTTTTGATCGTGTTAAGGAAGTTTGCCTGCATATCGCTGATCGGTCCCACAGCGCCAGCGGACATTAGTTCTGTATAGCCCTTGATGGAAGTCATCGGGTTCTTTAACTCATGCGCTACAAATGAAACGAAGTCACTCTTGGCAACATTGGCTCGTTGAACTTCGCCATATAGTTGCGCGTTGGAAATGGCAATGGCGGCATGGTCAGTGAGACGGGTCAGGAAGTCAATATCTACTTGCGAATCGCTCGTGCTTTCCAAATGAAGTAAACCAATGACCGTTGTCTCACGGCGAATTGGAATAACCAATTGGGTATGAGCAGTTGCAAGTAGTTTTTCATGAGACTCGGTAACAGTCAATAATTGCGGCAAACCATTTTCGACAGAGAGCAGCATGGCAGACAATTCCACTTTCATCGTCTGGTCGGGAAGGTTCGCCATGCGCTCATCAAAACCCTGGTGAGCCATCACGCGCAGTTTGCTTTCCTCCAACATGCCGATCAAACCTGCTTCGGCGCCAGATTGACGCAACGCCCAATCCAAGGTGATGTGCATGGCACGATCCATTTCAAGGCTGGCGTTCAACTCACGATCAATTCGCTGCATGACCGAGAGTTCCTCCACACGAGCGGCCAACTCCTGATCTGTGAGCATAAAAAGGCGCGTATTTTCAATTGCAACTGCGGCTTGTCCTGCAAAAGCGGTCAGAAGCTCCTGATCACCCGCTACGAATGGAAGTCCGTCACGACGATTAATAACTTCCACCACACCTGTGACACGATCCTTAACCTGCAAAGGAACTGCCATCAATGAACGGCTGACAAATCCAGTTTGTTGATCAACACCATCAAATCTTTTTGAGGCAACCTTTTGTTCTTCATTTTCGATGACCGGTCCGCGTGTTTGCACAGCGCGCCCGACGATCCCAGTACCAGACGGCAAACGTTGACCGATCAAGTTTGCGGCGACAGGTCCTACTGTAACTTTGAAAACCAATTCCTTGGTCTGTTCATCCAAAAGGAACAAACTTCCTGCTTCACAGTTCAAAATACCGACTGCGTTCTCGAGGATATTTTGAAGAAGTGGACCCAGTTCAAGCGTTGAAGTTAACTGCCGCGTGATCTCATTCAAAGTGGAAAGTTGACGCGCGCGCTGTTGTGTCTCTTGAAGCAGGCGCGCTTTTACGATTGCGCCCGCAGTTTGGTCCGCGATGGCTTGCAACAATTCAAGCTGACCACGCGTATACGCCGTAGCGCCGTCACGACTGCCGATGCTAAGCGCGCCAATGGATTCAGCGCCGGCATTGAGCGGCACACCCATCCATGCAAAGACATTTTCCAATATGGGAGTGAGACTCCGCGCCTGACATTCACGGATGTAATCCTGAGTCATGAGTTGACGACTTTTACGGATCACTTCCGGGCTGAGACCTGTGCTCATCGAAAAGGGCAGATTCTCACGTTCGGGAATGCGTTCGTTGTTCTCGACACAGAAGCCGTAATAAAAATAGTCACTCGCCTCGTTATAAAGCGTGATGTGAAAATGCGAGGTGGGAATGATCTGTGCAGTTTGAGCGTAGATCAACTCAAGTACATCATCAAAAGTCAGGGTCACGTTCACGCCTTGAGAGACGCGAGTCAGAGCGTTCATTTCCTGAATCTGACGTTCAAGGTGGGCAACGGTTTGCAGACGCTCAATGGCAATGGAAGCCTGGTCACAAATATTCTCAAGGAATTTCAGATCGCGCGGCGCATAAGGCTGACCTGACAAGCGTGCTCCCAATGCAAGCCAGCCGTTGACACGCTTCTTGCCGGGTAAAACAACAAACAAACGCGCGCCAAGTAAGGCAAGCCGAGATTGTTCAGTTTGCAATGCTGGCGGCAAAGCGGCGGTATTATCCAAATATAAAGGCAGGTGTTCGGTTTCAAAATAACGCGCAAATGGACTTGTTGCCGTGAAGCGAATATCACTTGTTGGGCGGCGATCATCACCGGGGAGGGCGGAGAAAAAGTCGTTGAGTGTATCGTATGTATAGACGTGGACCCTGCTGGGGGTTAGGGTTGATGCGATCTGTTCGCTCAGGATAACGCCGATCGTGTTGAGATCCAATGCAGTGGTGAGTCTATGTGAAAAATCCTGTAGTTGTTCTGCAAAGGCGCGTTCACCGCGAAAAAACAGGCTGTCCACAAGGCGTTGCAATTGTGTGCGAATTGGATCCAGGAAAAGAACAAGTGCAAGGATAAAGCCCCCCACCAAATATGGATTATTCGCAGGCAACTTAGTATGAGCGATCAAACCTGCACCGGTAACAAGCGCCAAATATGGAAGCACCACAAGCACGGTCAGCAGAGCATACATCAGCCCGCGCTGCATAACATCATCGGCGCGCAGGAAGCGAAAGCGCAGAATGGTATATCCAATAACCAAAGGGAAAATTGCAAGCGGCAAAAACAGATAAGGTGAAAAATTAGTGGGTCTAAGAAAGCCCAAAGCAAGCCAGGCGCTAAGCGGAACAAATGCAAAAAGTGTGCCGACCAGAATGGTGCGCGATTGTGTTTTGACCACAGGGGACTGGGCATAGATCGCATGGTAAAAGTTCACAGCAATATAGATCACTGCGCTCAATGCAATGAAGCCATAAATATACTGCCAACTGCGAATGTAGGCTGTTGGTTTATCAAAATTAAAGAGTGTTGTCAAAGCCGTAACAGACAGTATCACCCCGACAAAAATTCCAAGCCAGCGCAAGTATGGGCGGTTAATAACAATACGCGGCTCCACTGGGAATGTGAGCGCAAGGTCAATTAATGCGCCCGCAGAAACAGTGGCAGCTACCGTCCAGATGACAGTAAATTGATGTGTTGTAATAAGGTTGAAATATGCGCCAGTAACAATTGCAAGAGATGATGTAAAGAGCGAAAAAGCGCGTCCTGCGGGTTCATTGCGCCGTAGACCAAATATCCACAGACTGGCGGCTAGAAAAATACCGCTCAATAATGAGGGGATAATAAAGTAAACTGTTCGGCTGGATACAGGGAAAGGATATAGCGTGACCGTCAATACGCGCTCCGCCCCATTTTCTGATCGCACAGTGACTTTTACTTGTTCACCCGGAAAATAATTCTGCAAAACGGCATGAATTTCTTCCGCACTTTTTACCAAAATCTCGTTAATGGCAACCAGTTGGTCACCGACCACAACTTGATCAAACAAAGCCCAGGCAGGCGAGCCGTCACTTTGACCAGTTCCGTTGAAGATCAGTGTGTGCTCGAAAAACGCGCCTAAAAACGGCTGTTGAAGCCAGCGGTTTGCCAAAACCAGCCCAAGCATGAACAGAATGACTGCCATTGCCTGATACGCCAGCACTATCCATTTCAGCGTTTGGTTGACAAGGGTTCTATACCTTTGAAAACTAAGTTGCATATTTTTTTCCATGCTTTTGGCAATCATAATGTCGAATTTTACTCTACAACTCCATCATCGGTGTATGGTACTTTCATGACAAAGAAGAAAGGCAGAAAATAAAAAGTCCACCAGCACAGGCTGATGGACTTTAGGATGAAACATCAAAATTAAATATCCAAATTCCTTACGCTCTTCGCATGGGTCTGGATGAATTTCTTACGCGGGTCTACTGCGTCGCCCATCAGCATGTCAAAAGTTCTGTCAGCTTCGGCGGCATCCTCAACGGTGACGAGAAGCAGCGTGCGGTTTGTGGGGTTCATGGTTGTATCCCATAACTGCTCTGGGTTCATTTCACCAAGACCCTTGTAGCGCTGAATGCCTACTTTATCGCTTCCGATCTCTTTCACGTACTTATCTTTTTCCTTGTCGCTATACGCATATTTGACTTGATTTTTATAAGCGACACGGTACAAAGGCGGTTGGGCAATATACATGTGACCGTCATCGATTAATTTCGGCATATAACGGAAGAAAAAGGTTAGCAACAAAGTACGGATATGACTGCCGTCTACGTCTGCATCGGTCATGATGATGATACGTCCATAACGCAGCCCTTCGAGATCAAAGTTATCGCCAATGCCTGTGCCAAGCGCAGAGATGAGCGACCTGACTTCGTTATTGCCCAGAATTTTGTCGAGACGGGCGCGCTCGGTGTTTAAGATCTTACCGCGCAATGGAAGAATAGCCTGGAAGTGACGGTCGCGTCCCTGCTTGGCTGAGCCACCAGCCGAGTCACCTTCCACGATGTAAAGCTCAGTCTTGGACGAATCACGTTCGGAGCAATCAGCCAGTTTACCGGGCAAGGTCAATGACTCAAGCGCAGACTTGCGGATGACAAGATCGCGTGCCTTACGCGCCGCATCACGCGCACGGGCTGAAGTAAGACACTTGGCAATGATCGCCTTCGCGGCTTGCGGATTCTCTTCGAGGAATGTGCTGAACGCTTCGCCAACTACCTGCGTGACATAGGTCTGCACTTCGGGATTCATCAACTTAACTTTGGTTTGCGATTCAAACTGCGGGTCTGGATGTTTGATCGAAACGATGGCGGTCAAGCCTTCGCGTGTATCGTCACCCGAGAAGTTTGGGTCTGCATCCTTGAGTAGACCGTTCTTGCGGGCATAGTCATTGACCACACGCGTCAGCGATGAGCGCAAACCCGTCAGATGCGTACCGCCGTCAATGGTGTTGATCGTGTTTGCAAAGGAGTAAACTGATTCAGTGTAAGAATCAGTATATTGAATCGCCGCCTCAACGCCAATGTTTTCCACTTCTTTTTCAACATGTACTACAGGATGAAGCCCTTCACGATTACGATTGAGATAACGGACGAATGCGGTAATACCACCTTCAAAGTAGAAGGTCATCTCACGGTCGGCACGCTCATCAATAAATTTGATGGTGACGCCGCGTGTCACAAATGACATTTCACGCAGACGTTGAACCAGCGTATCGAAACGAAAATCAATGTCTTCTGTAAAAATCTGTTTGTCAAATTTGAAGGACTGTTTGGTGCCTGTTTCGTCCTTCACCTTGCCGATCTGCTTTATGGAACCCTGCGGCACACCGCGCCTGTATTCCTGACGCCAATGCTTACCGTCACGTTTGACTTCGGTAATGGTCCATTCGGAGAGGGCATTCACGGCGCTGATACCTACGCCGTGCAAACCGCCGGAGACTTTATAACCGCCGCCGCCGAATTTACCGCCGGCGCCAATCACGGTCATGACCACATCCAGGGTTTCCATCGGATTGCCGTTGGCATCCTTCTTCGAGGGATGCGGGCCAACAGGGATGCCGCGCCCATTATCTTCAATGGTCACACTGCTGTCAGGGTGGATGGTAATGTCAATTCTGTCACAAACACCGGCCAGCGCTTCATCTATCGCGTTATCAACAACTTCATAAACAAGGTGATGTAAAGCCTTAATATCCGTACCGCCCACGTACATACCAGGACGTTTACGCACATGATCAATACCTTCCAAGGCTTGAATGGAACTTACATCATAGTTTATTTTATTTTCGTCAGCCATAAAAACCTCCAGCGATCTTTTCTGATCTACTAATATACTTACGCCTGTTTTGGCGAGTTTAATTTCAAACGTTCAATGGCGCCTTGCAGCCAAATATTCATATCACGGTAATAAATAAAACTACTCGCCAGCAAAGACGTAGCTACAAATGAATGACCAAAGATGCCGAAAAGCGTCATCCATGAACTTTCAGGGGGGATGCTCCACAGGAAATTCAAACCAAACGTGAGCAGGAAAACCGTCAGCACGAACAAACTGCTGGTGGGGAGCGTAAAGCGCATCATCTGCACACTGCTCAAAATGGACGCAATAAAGTTTTGTTGTTTAATAAACACGCCATGCGGCCAGAAGAACAAAGGCACGATCACCCACATGGAAGCAAGGCTGAGAAACAGCACAAGCAGGTTGGCGATAAAGGTATTAAATTGAAGCACGACCGCCAAAACAAAAAAAACCGGCATGCCGATAAACACCGTAAGAATGCCCCAAAAAACGGAAATAAGGATCGTCTGTACGATTGCACGGGAGATGGACAGGGGGTGGAAATCTGTGTTGGACATTGCCAGCCACGCCACACTGCGGAAATACAGCCCGCCGCCGATCCACCCGAAGAATGTGAGAAAGAAGATCCAGCCAAGTAAACTTGACGCGCTAACCTGCCAGATGGCAGGATTCCCCAAAGGCGTTGCAGAAACTTCCTGGGGCAAAAACAGGCTCGAGATGCCGATGGGTATCGTGTGAAATATCCAAAATAAATTGATGCGGGGAATCGTGCTCTCGTACACACTCATTGCCCGTTGAATATCCTCTGCGGGAATGCCGCCAGATTTCCAGATCGAAAGCACATCTGCTTTGACCAAACTGAACAAAGCATCCATACGCAGGCGCGGACCCAGCCAAAGGAATAAATTCAACAAAAGCGGCAATAAAATTGCCGTGATGTTTGTGGCGATGAGATCAAAGCCCACTTTAATGGAGTTGATAATGCCGGGCGGGGGAGGTAGGTTTTCTTTTTGTGAAACGTCCATAACATTTTGATTCTACCATACCCCTGCTTGCGCTCAGGCGCGCCCACAGGTACAATCTTTATATGCAAGAGCACCGTTCGTATCTGCCATCAACCAACCGCGCAGGCATGTTGATCGCGTCTGTCCTACTGACCTTCGCATTAACCAGACTCATCCAATCGCCGCGCTTCACGCTGACGATCACCCTGCCTGGCTTCTACTTCGCCTATCCCCTCACCCTCGGCACCGCCATGACCATTCTGGCCGCCGCGCTGACCGCCACAGGCATGGACTGGCTTACTCGCGACCACCCCACCCTCGGAAAAAAGCCCAACTTTGAGCATTTGATGCTTCCCACGCTCACGACCTTTGTGGTCGGTGCGCCGCTGGCTTTGCTCTCAAACGAAACTGCCTGGTGGGTCGGTTTTGTATTTAGCGCAATTTTGCTGGCAAGTGTTTTTCTTGCCGAATACATCACCATTGACCCATCTGCGCCGCCGTATGCTTTTGCCCGCGCCGGTCTGACCGCGCTCGCGTATGCGTTATTCTTGATTCTAGCCACGTCTCTGCGTTTTTCTGGTGCGCGCATGTTCCTGCTTGTGCCGGTCATTTTCATTGTTGCGGCATTGATCAGTTTACGCATTCTCCATCTTGATGGCACCGACCGCTGGGATTTCCCCTGGGCAATTGGCATCGCCTTCGTCTGCGCGCAGATCGGCGCGGGGCTGCATTACTGGCCGCTCAATCCTACACAATTTGGGCTGGCGCTCACGGGTCCGTTTTATGCGCTGACCATGCTATCTGCCAACCTCTCAGAAAATATTCCCTTGCGCCGCGCCGCGCTCAGTCCGGCGATCATCGTTGGCATCTCTTGGGTTGCAGTCATCTTTTTATAGTAATGCAATCCCTCACCCTCAAACAGGAACAACTTCAACAAATGATCGCGCATGTGAATTCACATGCGCCGCTTGAGGCTTGCGGGCTTTTGGCAGGACACAACTCAAAGGTGGAGGCAGTGCTTGAGGTGACGAATCAGGCCCAGAGCGAGGTGCGCTTCGTGATGAATCCCATCGAGCAGTTAAATGCCTTCGAGTGGATTGAATCCAACGGACTGGACTTAATCGGCATCTTCCACTCGCACCCGGCTGGACCTGAAACTGTTTCTCCAACTGACATAGCGGATGCCGCCTATGCAGTTGTTCACGTCATCCTTGCGCGCACAAATGGCGCGTGGCGCGCCCGCGGCTTTTGGATAGAAAACGAAAAATATAATGAAGTAACCTTGCAGGTTAGATAAGCAACCTTATTTCGTTTTCCGTGTTTTATAAACACACTCAAACCGGAGGAGTTTAAATGCAAATTGTATTCGATATTGGGATCATACTACTGGCTTACCTTTTTGGTTCGATCCCATTTGGATTACTGATCGTAAAATTAAAAACAGGAAAAGACATTCGCGAAGTGGAAAGCGGACGCACTGGCGGAACAAATGCCATGCGTGCGGCTGGTTTTTGGGCGGGCTTTGCAACAGCCATGCTCGATATTTTGAAAGGTGCAGGAGCAGCCTGGGTAGCTGCCTGGCTCACACCCGATAGTCACTGGGCGCATGTGGTTGCGCCGCTGGCCGCGATCATCGGGCATAACTATTCCATCTTCCTGCCTGTGCGTGATGAAAATGGAAAAATTATCCGCTTGAGTGGCGGCGCAGGTGGAGCACCTTCAGTCGGCGGCGCCATGGGGCTTTGGCCCGGCTCGATCTTGATCATCCTGCCGCTCGGCATGTTGACCTTCTTCTCGCTTGGCATTGCATCTGTGACCACGATGGCAGTGGCATTGTTTGCCACCATCATCTTTGCTGTCCGTGCCTCGCAGGGGCTAATGCCGTGGATGGATGTCTGGTACGGCGTGGGCGCTGAAATTTTGCTGATGTGGGCTTTGCGTCCCAACCTCAAAAAATTATTCGAAGGTCACGAGCGCGTGGTCAAATATAGTTTGAATGGCTGGCTGAGAGCAAGGAAAGAAAAAAAGCTGGGTGAATAAGTAACTACTCAGCCAGTGTCACACCGCACTGGCGTACGGTGCAAGTGTTGCGAGGGCGTTCTTGTTCTTGCCCGAAGCAATCTGCTCTCAATGGCACGGAGATTGCTTCGCCACCAAAGTGCAAGAGCGGCGGCTCGCAATGACAACTGAGCATTTACGTTTTTCGAGCCATACCACTTGATGCAGACTTTGGGTAGAGGAAAGGCTTTTGTATTCACATAATTTCCCTATAATTTGCACTTGTAAATTTTAGTGTTTCGTGTAAAATAAGGTTGCTCTACTTAGGGTGCCCCCCTCACCCTGAGTAGAGCATTTTTATTTCCCCCAGCTAATCTAACAATCTAATCTGCTGTTTCAACCAGTCCTTCCGCTTGTGGCGGTGGGATTTTTCTATTTGGTTGGCAGTTTGACTTGTGGTTCGAGTTGGACTGCTTTTTTATATCAACAGATCGGCAATCCTGCCGATATTTATAAGATATACTCGCGGACATGAATTCACAAAAACCTAGCCTCGACCCATTGATCTCAGCGCCAGACAGCAACGAGTATTTCAATTCAATCAGTCATTTGATCGGCGCGATCCTTTCCATTTCGGCGCTGGCGGTGTTGGTCACATTGGCGGCAATCAACAACAAGCCCGCGCATGTGATCGGCTTTGCTATTTATGGCACAAGTCTATTTTTATCTTTGCTGTTTAGTTGTCTTCTGCATTTCTTTTTGCTCTTTGGCAAATACCTGCGGGTCTTTGGTATTCTCGATCACAACGCAATCTATCTGCTCATCGCAGGCACATACACCCCGTTTTGTTTGACGATCTTTAACGGCAGCACAGGCTGGGTTTTATTTGGCATCATTTGGAGCCTGGCTGTTTTTTTCATTACGATCAAATCCATTTTCTTCGCAAAAATTACTGTGTTGATGTCGAACATCAGTTTTTTGCTGATGGGTTGGATCATCGTTTTTCTGATCGGACCTATTTATACTGAGCTTGGCGCGGGAGCCATCTCTCTGCTGATCACAGGCGGACTTTTCTACACCGTCGGCGCGTTGATCTTTGCGAACGGAAAGCCGAATCCATTCCCACCCTATTTTGGCAATCATGAGATATGGCATTTATGTGTTTTGGCGGGCAACGCGACGATGTTCCTGGTCATGCTGCTTTATGTTTTGCCTTATCCAAATTGAACAACAACCTTGAAATGGATAAATTTCGGCTTAGAGATTGAAATTATTGACTCACCTTACGCAGTGTCGTTCTGAGCGAAGCAAAGAACCTTTACGATTGTCTAAGAGACCCTTCTCTACCGCTCAGGGAATCACGCTTGGGTGCATAAGATGAGTTATTAACTGATGTTACGCAGAAACTCCGAAGGAGTGAAATGATTATAGATTGAAGCCAAGTGGATCGAATAACCCCGAAGGGGTGTCATGCTTTCGGCACAAACCATGTCATCCCTTCGGGATTTTGTTTTTCACGCGTAATTTTCTACAATCCTGCCATCCCTTCGGGATTGAAACTGCGTAACATCAGTTAATGAATACTTGACCTCTTCTTGCATAAATAACCACAGAGTACACAGAGCCCTTTGAGGAAAACCTCTTAAAACTCTTTTTTTCTCTGTGACCTTATTACCCTGTGGGCTGTGGCAAAATGGACTTTTGCAAGAGGTCGACTAAATTATTCCTTTCCAATACTTTTCAGAAAAGCATCCACAACTTGCGGGTCAAAGTGTATGCTGCTCTGCTCCTTGATGTATTGGCGAGCTTTTTGTTTTGTCCACTTTTTACGATAGGTTCGGTTATTGGTAAGCGCATCCCAGACGTCGACAATGGCAAAGATACGCGCGACCAAAGGGATGCTATCTCCCTTCAAGCCCTGCGGGTAGCCTGTGCCGTTCCATTTTTCGTGATGACAATATGGGATGTCGAGTGCGTCATTTAAGTACGCAATGGGCAAAAGCATATCCCGCGCGAGGTTGGGATGCTGACGCATCACCACCCATTCTTCATCGGTCAAGTTGCCTTCTTTTAGGAGGATCGCATCGGGGATGCCCATTTTGCCGATGTCGTGCAGGAGTGCGCCGCGGCGAATCGCTATCAGTTGAGATTCACTAATCCGCATGGCATGTGCCAGCTTCACGGTTAGGTCTGTGACGCGTAATGTATGTCCTTCCGTTTCATGGTCGCGCAAATCCATAGCCCGAGACCAGCCTTCAATAGTCGCCTCGTAAGCCAGGCTCAGATCCATGTTGGCGCGTTGCAAGTTATCAAAGAGTTGGGATGTATCAATCGTAATAGCCGCCTGCCCTGCCAGCGCCTCAAGGAATTCAAGCCACTCAGGATCGGGGGTAAACGATTTACGGAAATAAACTTCCATTACACCTTTGACTTCACCTTTTACGATCAAAGGTACACACCAATAACAGGCAAAGCCCTCTTCTTTCCAGAGTTTTCCAAATTTAGGATTTTTATTGGCGACCTCAAATTGATCCGCTGAAATCACACGATGTTCCATGACTGCTTGCACAGCAAAGCTATCGCTTAATCTTGTGCTATGGAGCTGGAGCATGTGAAAACCACGGCTAACCACCAGTTTCAACAGGTTTGAGCCCGGGGGCAGTAAAAGAACAGCAGCCGCGTCTACTCCCAATTGGCTTAAAGCTTGGTCAATCAAAATATCAAGTGTCAGGCTCATATCAAGCTTGCTGACAATGGCTTGATCTATGGCACGCAGGGCATGAAGTTGCTCCAGGCGGCGGACAGTTTGTTCGTGCAATTGCATTCGCTGCAAGGCCGATCCCATCATTTCAGACAAGGTTACCAGCAGGCGAATCTGATCCATGCTGAGTTCATGTTCGCTTGGCATGGAGATAATCATGACGCCCAGTGTTTGCTGTGTGGTACAGATGGGCAAGCAGATGCCGCCCCAGTTAGCAGGAATTTGACTGCGGGCAGCTTCGCGCGTCTCACGGTCACTGGCAAACTCACGGGTGATGTACCGCTCGCCGCTGACAAAAACTTTGCCTGCAATCCCTTCGCTGATGTGGTGCGGCGCTGTCACTTGAGCAAGCCAGCCGCGCATTATGGTTTGGTCCAGGCTATCCGTTGTCTTGTTGTATAGCTCAATGGAACCATGCGAAGTACTCAAGATGGCTAAAGCCTCATCCAGTACGATGGCAAGCATTTCATTCTGCTTTGTAACAGCACGCAGGACAAGCGAAATGCGATTGAGCGTTTCAAGTTCCAGCACGCGTTGGTGCGTCTCTTCGAACAGGCGCGCATTTTCGAAAGCGCTGGCAGCCTGGTTTGCCAGCGTCACGATCAGTCGTTCATCTGCCTCGCTAAAAGCATCCGGCTGTTCCTCTTCAATGCTGATGACACCAACCGTACGGTCGCCCAATTTCATGGGAACGTAAAGCCCCGAGCGGATGCCTGGGTAGGCCTCAACGTAGCGCGGATCATTGCAGACATCGCCAGAACGCACAGGCTGTCCATGCTGAATTACCCACCCACTCATGCCCTGGTCTGAGCGTGTGATTAAAGTTTGGAAATGCTCAACCAATACATGCCGCTCCATGACTCCCTTTGAGCCGGGTCGGTTAAAGTCCAACAATTCCAGGCTGTCATCTTGTGAATGATATAAGCGGATTCGTGTGTGACGCCAGGATAGTTTTTCCTCCAGCAACTCGAGGATTTTTTGCCCGATCTCTTTTGGATCCAGGGACTGATTAAGCGCCAATCCGCTTTGGTAGAGCATTTCCAATTCTGTTACACGCTGATGGATATTTTCTTCAACTCGCTTGCGTTCGGTGATGTCCAGCAGAATAACGGCAAATTGTCCCTTTTGTGGGCAATAAACCGAAACTTCAAAATGGCGTTTAATATCTCCAGAGTAGTTTTCAAAAAACATGGAACGTCCCGTCAAGGCTACATTCCCGTAGGCTTCGATCCAATAGGGCTCGGTATTGGGTAGAACTTCAAGCACGGTCTTGCCGATCAAATCTTCAGATCGAAGTCCGGTCAAACGCTCAAAAGCTGGATTGATTTCAAGAAAGCGATAGTCAACAGGTTTTCCATTCGCGTCACAGATAATCTCATGCAGGGCAAAACCATCCATCATGCTATTGAAAAGTTCGCGATATCTTCCCTCGCTCATTTTCAACGCTTCTTCCGCCTGCTTGCGCTCGGTGATGTCATACATTACGCCATGAATTAAATGAGGATTGCCATTTTCATCAGACAACCTGACCGCCTGGTCACGGAGCCATATCACACGCCCATCGGCAGCACTGATTCGATATTCTGCGATATGGGGTTCTCCAACCATAAAACAGCGTATGTACCCCGCATGGACCCATTCCAGGTCGTCGGGATGAACCTGCGTTTGCCAAATTTCGGGGGATCTTTCCAGCCATTCCTGCTGGGAAAATCCCAATATTGTCTCAATTTGAGGGCTGATGTATAACGAGCGTCCCATAACGGTGGCATCATCAATGAAAACAATGGCGGGGAGTTGTTCGACCAGGGTACGGTATTGTTCTTCATTTTCGCGCAGGGATTTTTCCACCTGCTTGCGTTCACTCAATTCCTTTTGTATCTGAGCATAAAGCAGCGCATTTTGCTCGGCCGATGCGATGTGCAAAGCCAGTGCCTCCAACAGTTTCAACTGGTCTTCGGTGTAGGCATTCAGACGATAACTCATGACCTGAATCACCCCTGTGACTTTCCCGCCTATTTTTAGCGGAACGATCAGCGCAGAACGCGTGACCTCTTCTTCTGGCGGCGCTTCATCAGTAATCTCATTTGTTTCGCCGTTGACGCAGTAACTGTGCTGAGCCGTTTTCATTTTCTCTTGATAATCATTGGCCAACATGGGTCGGCCCGTGCGAATGACGACACTTTGCGTGCCTTTCCCATCTGCTTCAAGCGGAATAGAAGGGAAGAGACCGACATCCAACCAGTGATTATCTATCCAATATGCGCGACAAGTGATCAGTTGCGTTTCAGAGTTGAAGGCAGAAATAACCAGACAGTCGTTGGGAACAATGCTGGACATGAAATCGCAGACCGTTTGATATATCTCATCCAGATCAAGCGTACGATTTAATTTCTGGCTGGCTTCATACAACAAGCGCAATTGTTCGCCCTGCTGTGCCGCCAACTTCTCTGCCAGCTTGCGCTCAGTGATGTCCCAAAAAGAAATCTGAATGCCGTTGATTTTCCCAGCGCCATCATAAATCGGCGTTTTGATACTTTGGATAATAATGGGCTGACCACCAAGGATGGTACGATCTTCGATAAGCTCCCGAACCTGCCCGCTATTCAAAATAGCCTGGTCGTCACTTCGATATTTCTCCGCCAACTCTGGCGGGTGCAGATCAAAGTCGGTCTTGCCCACAAGGTCAGCCAGCGTGATATTTGACAACTCCAGGAAATGTTGATTTGCAAACGTGAATCGTCCTGCCAAATCTTTGCGGCAAATGCTCAAGGGGGATGATTCGACAAGTGAGTGATATAGTGACTGACTCTCGCGCAGCGATTCTTCTGCCTGCTTGCGCTCGGTGATGTCGTACATTACACCCTGCCAAAACAGCGGAGTCCCATCCTGATTTTTGATCATCACAGCTTCGTCATGAATCCAGAGCGTATGCCCGTCCCGAGTCTGGATGCGGTATTCGATATAGAACGGCTGGTGCGTTTCTGTGGTGCGTTCATCCTCTGCCAGAAGAATCGCCAGGTCTTCAGGGTGAACCATTTTTTTCCAAAGATAGCGGTCTTTTATCCATTCTGCGGGGGTATATCCAGTTAGTTTTTCCACCTGCGGACTAATGTATATGGTTTCCCTTGATTCTGCCGATTCAGTATATACAGTTGCTGGTACTTGCTCTATGAGGGCACGCAGTTCATTCTCAGAGGCGGCAAGTGCAGATTCAGCCTGCTTGCGCTCGCTAATGTCACGCGCCACCCAAAGCGTGCAGTCCTCGTCCATCGGCGAGATGGATGTTTCAAAATACACAGTTTGTCCGTCAATAAGAAGTTTGTATTCGATCTGGGTGGTTTGTTTTGTGTCCAATACCTGTTGGATCGCGCCAATAAAAATTTCGGCTTGTTCAACGGGAAAAATATCCCAAAGATTATTACCAAGCAATTCTGACGCTGGTTTAACCAATAAGCCTGGGTTGGTAGGGGCAACCTTGCGATACAAACCCTGACGGTCAATAACCAGCACCACATCCTGCATGGCTGTGAACAGGGCACGCAGTTCAACCTCTGAGGCGGCAAGCGCCACTTCGGCCTGTTTGCGCGCGCTGATATTCTTCTTAATGGCAATGAAGTGGGTGATTACGCCGTCTACATTTTTCAACGGGGTGATGGTTTCTTCTTCGGTGTAAAGACTGCCATCCTTACGGCGGTTGATCAATTCGCCATGCCAGACTTCACCAGCTAAAATGGTGCTCCACAAATTCTTATAAAAAGACTTATCCTGTTTCCCTGAATTGACTAGATCACGCGGATTCTTGCCAATAGTTTCTTCCAGCGTATACCCAGTGAGCACACTGAACGCCTGATTGACCCACTCAATTGTGCCACGGCGATCAGTAATAACAATTCCATTGACGGCGGCATTCAATGCAGAACTTTGCAAGAGTAGCTGCTCCTGATTTTGCCTGCGCTCCCGTCGCATCTCCACTTGATTAAGTTCACGCTCCACCGCCGGAATCAGCCGCGCCAGATTATTCTTCATCAGATAATCTTGTGCGCCGGCTTTCATCATATCCACTGCGGTTTCTTCGCCCATCATCCCTGAGACAATGATAAAAGGAATATCCAGCCCCGTTTCTTTTAAGACACTGAGTGCGGCATGTCCGTCAAATTGTGGCAGGCTGTAATCTGAAATGACAATATCCCATTTTCGTTTTTCCAACATGATACGCATTTGCTCGGCAGTCTCAACCTGCTCGTAAACAAGTTCATAATCCGCTTTTTTCAGCAAGCGGATAAGAAGTTGTGCGTCGCTTTCCAAATCTTCGACGATCAAAACAGCAAGTGCTTTGGTTGGTTTTGTCATTAACAACTCACTTTATTGAAGGCGTCTCTCAGACAATTTATTGATAATCTAATTTGACTTGTTTCAACATACGGGATGGGTAGTCTGATCACTGGCCGCCCTGCAAAGGATGCGTTGAACCGCCGCCTGAAATATCTTTTAGCGATACCACACGATTACCACCATGGCTTTTAGCCTGATACATAAATGCATCGGCAGTTCTGAGCAGGTCGTCAATATACGATATTTCATCTGTAATAATAGCAACGCCAATACTAATTGTAATAAATAATGGGTTGCCCAGCGTCTCGATGGGCGTGCCTGCCATGACCTGCTGTACGCGTTCAGCCAATAAGACAGCATCATGCAAAGAAGTATTGGGCAAAAGCACGGCAAATTCCTCGCCGCCAATGCGTCCAAGAATATCAATTTCACGCAGGCTTGACTTCAAGGTAGCCGCAACTTGTTGAAGCGCCATGTCTCCGGTATCATGGCCGTAGGTATCATTAACCTTTTTGAACTGGTCAATATCCAGCATTAAAAGGCCGAGGGGTTGGTTGTTGCGCCTGGCACGTTTGAATTCTTCCACGCCGCGCTGCATAAAATAACGACGGTTGTATAAATTGGTCAGGTAATCGGTCATTGCCAGTTGTTCAAGCCCGGCATTAAGACGCTTGATCTTATCTTCGGCTTCCTTGCGGGCAGTGATATCTTCATTCACTGAAACAAAGTGTGTGATGTTGCCACGTAAATCAGTGATCGCTGAAATTGAAGCGTACTCCCAGTAGAGTTCACCGTTTTTCTTGCGGTTAAGAAATTCTCCGCGCCATTCTTTTCCAGAGAGAATAGTCTGCCAAAGTTCAGGGTAAATTTCGGGCGGAGTCTTGTTAGATTTCAATATGCGCGGAGTCTTGCCGCGCACCTCATCCAGGGTGTAGCCATTCAACGCGGTGAATTTTGGATTGACATATTCGATAAATGCATTGATATCGGTAATCATAATTGAAGCTGGGCTGTGTTCCACTGCACGTGAAAGTTGGCGAATCTGGTCTTCCGCCTGCTTGTATTCGGTGACGTCAGTATGTGTAGCTGTCATTCGCAAGGGACGCCCCTGCGGGTCGTATTCGATAATTTTGCCCTGATCCAGAACCCAACGGTAACTCCCGTCTTTTGCGCGCAGACGATATTCGTCGCGGTGGATCGGTGTTTTTCGATCCAGGTGATCCTGTATGGCTTGCAGCGCGGCCGCGCGGTCATCGGGGTGGACCAAATCTTCCCATTGCCGGTAGGTATTTTCAATTTCTTTCAGGGTGTAGCCAAGCATACCTGCCCAGCGTTCGTTTCGCAAAATTCGACCTGTTTGAATATACCAATCTGAATAGCCCAACTGACTGCCTTCGATCACTGCCGCCAGCCGTTCTTCAGATTCTCGAATGGCTTCATCTGCCTGCTTACGTTCGGTAATATCCTGAGCTACGCCCGTTAAAAAAATGACGTTACCTTCCTCATCAAGAACCGCCTCACCTGATTTCGCCCATATCGTGCGTATTGATTTATCTGGCAGGATAATACGATATTCAACCGGCTTTTTTTCCACAAACGCCTGAGCATTGGAGGGAAGAACGATATGCAAATCATCGGGATGAATAACTTTTGCGATCTCGTCTACGAGCCGCCCAACATATGATTTTTTATCAATACCAAATATGCGATACATTTCATCAGACCAGATAACTTCCCCCGTTTTCAGGTTCCATTTCCAATTCCCAATGTGGGCAATTGCCTGAGCTTCCTTTAAATCCAATTCTGAAAGACGATATTTTTCCTCACTCTCGCGCAGGGATTGCTCAGCCTGCTTGCGTTCGCGCCTTATTTCAGCCTGTTCAAGTTCACGTTTTACCGCAGGGATCAAACGCGCCAAATTGTCTTTTCTCAAGTAGTCATGCGCGCCGGCTTTCATCATCGCCACCGCGTTTTCCTCACCGATCACCCCCGAGACAACGATGAACGGCGTATCCAACTGCTTCTTCATCAGCAGGTCTAGCGCAGCGCTTCCATTAAATCGCGGCAGGCTGTAATCTGAGATCACCACATCCCAAATCCGTTTTTCCAGCGCTGAATACATCTGCTCGGCGGTCTCAACTTGTTCAGAAATAACTTCATAGCCCGCTTTGTTTAACAAGCGGACTATGAATTGCGCGTCACTTTCTGAATCTTCAACAATTAAAACAGCAAGTGAAGTATTCACATTACCTCTTTTTTGGCGGGGCTGTCTCGTTAATTATAAGCCAGTATAAACCCAGATGTTGAACCGCTTCTACGAATTGCTGAAAATCCACTGGCTTGCGGATGTAACTGTTGGCGCCCAGGTCATAGCTCTGCGCAATATCATCCTCTTCACTGGAGGTCGTCAGAATGACCACCGGCAGACGGCTGGTACGCTCATCAGTGCGGATCTGGCGCAGGACTTGCAGCCCGTCCAACTTGGGAAGTTTTAGGTCGAGCAGTACCAAGGCTGGCAGTTCGTTCATTTTCTGACCTGTGAGCGGGTCGCTGTCTAATAAATAATTCAGTGCCTTTTGCCCGTCTTCGGCAACAACCAACTCGTTAACGATGTGGCTTTTTTCAAGCGCGCGCTGGGTCAAGCCGACATCGCTGGGATTGTCTTCGACCAAAAGAATAATTTTAGGTTTCATAATCATATCCTCAAATCTTGTAAACGAGATATGTCATTGCGAGGGCGTTCTTCCCGAAGCAATCTCCAATTTTGGCGAGGAGACTGCTTCGTTCCTCGCACATCGTCCCGATTTTCTTACGGGAGTGACATTCTCTATCATTTAAGTGTAAAGTAAAATGTTGCGCCGTGGTCAATTTCGGACTCAGCCCAGACGCGCCCGCCATGACGATGGATGACGCGCTGAACCGTGGCTAGACCAATGCCTGTGCCGGGAAATTCAGTAAGCCGGTGCATACGCTGAAACGCTCCGAATAGTTTTTGCGAATAAGCCATGTCAAAGCCTGCGCCGTTATCGTGGACAAAGAAAACAGGCTGTCCTTGCAATTCAGTTTGCCCAAATTCAATGCGCGCGTCTGTGCCTTTGCTTGTAAATTTGAAGGCGTTGCCCAGCAAATTTGCAAGAACAGCCTCCAGCAGGTGAGAATCGCCTTCGGCTGTTAATCCCGTCTGGATATTAAAATCGACTTGCCGGTGCGGTTCATCCTGCTTGAGACGTTCGATGATGGTTTGCGCGAGGGCGCTTAAATCCACTTTTTCTTTTACCATCTCGGTACGCGTCAAGCGCGATAGCTGGAGCATATCATCAATTAGATGCCCCATGCGTTGGGTTTCGGAGCGCACGCGTTCAATATACTGTTGAGCCTGTTCATCAAGTTTATCGTGATAATCTTCCAACAGCGCCTGGCTCCAACCGTCAATGCCGCGCAGGGGCGCGCGCAGATCGTGCGAGACAGAGTAACTGAAGGCTTCAAGTTCCTTGTTGGTGGTTTCCAATTGCACTGTGCGCTCGCGCACGCGCTGTTCGAGTTCGGCGTTGAGTTTGCGGATTTCCTCATCCACTTGTTTACGCTCAGTGATGTCGAAGGTAACTCCGGTCATATGAATTGCCTGACCCGTTTCGTTGTAATAACCATGTCCTTGCGCGGCGATCCAATGGAGTGAGCCGTCGGGCCAGATCACCCGATATTCCGTATTAAAGTCGGTCTGATTTTCCAGTGCTTCACGGATAGCCAGATCTGTCGGCACACGATCATCAGGATGCAAGACTTGCTCAAATCGTTCATCGTTCATCTCGATCTCTGGCGCCAGACCGAACATTGCTTTGCATTCGAGAGACCAGTCAAGTTTGCCTGACAGGAAATTCCTATCCCAGGTTCCCATGCGTCCCGCCGAAATCGCCAGTCTCAGGCGTTCTTCGCTCTGATGCAAAGCCTCTTCTGCCTGCTTGCGCTCGGTAATATCCTGGATCGAGCCTTCAAGAATTCCTGTATCGCCATACAGCCGCACCGACATGATGCATTTTCTCGCTTCGCCCTGCTTGTTCAACATGCTGCATTCAAAATCTGTGACATGACCTTCAGATTTAGCCAGTTGCACCAGCGCATCACGTTCACGTTGGTCAGCCCAAAGACTGGCAGAAGGCACGTCTTTTAATTCTTCGTAAGTGTAATTAAGAATATTGAGATATTTTTCGTTGAATTCCAAAACTTCTGAACCATCGAGGCGGGTTCTAAACATGCCCACTTCAGAATTATTGAAGAGTGTACGGTATTTTTCCTCACTTTCACGCAGAGCCTCTTCCATCTGTTTGCGTGCGGTAATGTCGCTGTAGGTGATGACAACGCCGTGTTCTTCCACAGGCAGCGGAGCCGCGGTGACACTAAGCCAGATGACGGTGTTATCGGGTTTGAGAATGCCCATTTCCACATTTTCCACCACACGCTTTTCCTTCAACGCCTGCACGCTGGCAAATTCTTCGGGCGGCATGGGATTTCCATCCGAGCGCAAAATACGCCACGCGGGGCTGTCAATCTCACGGTGAATATGTTCATCCGCTGGCACAGCAAGTAGTTTTTCGGCAGTTGGATTGGTTTCTAAAATATTGCCCGCCTCATCTGCGATGGTGATGCCCAACGGAAAACACTCAAACAACGTTTTGTACTTGGCAAGGGTAACGCGCAACGTTTCCTCTGCGCGTTTGCGTTCGGTGATGTCCCAGAATATGCCCAACATTCCCTTAACCTGTCCCTCGGCGTCATAGATGAGGGCTTTGGTCACCTGCACATAAGACATTTCGCCGCCCAACGGTTGGTGAACCTCCACCTTTTCAACAATCTTGCCTGTTTCGATCACATGGCGATCATCCAAGCGGTATTGCTGCGCCAGCTCTATAGGATGGAGGTCGAAATCTGTTTTACCGAGAATCTCTGACAGTGGCTTCCCTTCGGTGGTGCAATAGTTTTGGTTGGCAAAAGTGAAGCGCCCATCAAGGTCTTTGCTGAAAACATTTTGCGGCAAACTTTCAACCAACGAACGAAAAAGAGCGCGGCTCTCCTGCAATTCTTCTTCTGCGTGTTTGCGCTCGGTAATGTCAATTACGGCAGACATAAGATACTGCGGCTTATTTTGTGGATCGCGGCGCATGGACGAACTTAGATCAACCCAAACGATGGAACCATTTTTATGAATAAATCTTTTTACAAATCGCGCCGATTCTTTTTTGCCTGAAATAAGCTCATTAATGGCGTTTTGCGTCAACTCCATATCGTCAGGATGTGTGATCTCCGGCCATTTTTGAGACTGCATTTCCTGAAAAGAATAACCCAGCATATCGCAAAGCGCCTGGTTGACGTGCATCTCTCCAGTAAGATGGGTGATTGAATTCCCGATCACTGAATGATCAAACAGGTATTTGAATTTATCTTCGCTTTCCCGCAGCGCATCTTCTGCCCGTTTGCGCTCGGTGATATCGCGGGTAATGTTAACAATGTGCGGCTCGCCGTTCAACTCCAGCATGGAGGCAGACATCAAACCCTGTATGATGTCGCCGTTCTTCGCGCGGAAGCGCGCATCCAGATTGACCACCTCCCCATTTTTTTTCAGACCCTCCACCAGCGCTTTGCGATCGCGCGGGTCCACCCAAATATCCAATTCAAGGGAAGTTTTTCCGAGCGCCTCATCGGGTGTATATCCCATAATTTTGGTAAAGCCATTATTAACCGAAACATACAAACCATCCCGCAGGCGATTAATATTAATCGAATCAGGGCTGAGGATAAATGCCTTACGAAATTTTTCTTCGCTCACGCGCAAAGCCTCAGACGCCTCGGCCTGTGTGCGGTAGAACAGGATATTTTGCTGCCGCCTTATGGCGATCAACCCCGTGCCTGCCACAAAAATTGCCAGGCCAATAATCAAAAGCGTCTGCCATAATCTTATTCTCAACGGCGCGTACACTTCAGCGGTATCCACTTTGGAAACCAGAAACCAGGGAGAATTTGGCACGGCGCGCACATCAGCTAGAACGGGTTCACCGCGATAATCCTCCCCCTCTACAATTCCAGTTTGTCCAAGCACAGCTTTGACAGCGGGGCTATCGGTATCAGCCAGCGGAAAACGCAGGGTGAGGGCAGAGTCCTCTTCAAAACGGAGTTCGTTCAAAAACAGAACATCCTCCCCATCACGGCGCACGAGCACAGTCTCGGCGCTTGCGCTATTGATGGGCCAGTTCTGAATGAATGGATAAAGATAGGTCTGGGGATTAATGCTCAGAACGAGAACACCCAGCGGATGGCTGTTGCTTTCTTCCATAAAGATCGGCACCAAAATGGAGATTTGAATTTTGCCGCCCACGCTTGTATCACGATGAAAATCGCCAAAAGTAATTTTCCCTGATTGCAGGCTGGCGGCTGCATCTATAACGATCTGAGATTCAACTACCTTAGCTGCGGCTGGAATGGAAAGTTTTTCAACACCGGCGGTATCCAGCAGACGCACCCTGTCATATTGATCGTAGACTTTGTAATTTTCCAGCCAGGTAATTAGCTGCGCTCGCGCATCCGCATCACTTGGATTTTCAAAATAGCGTTCAACCAACACAGCGAAAGCCGGATTATGGTAAACGAAATCTGCGTCACCCAAACGTTCTTTGCGCCAGCCCGCCAGTTCATTTGCCTTGAGCTCCGCTATGGCGGAAATCTGACGCTCTGCCTGGCGGCGAAATTCCTGCTCAAAATTATGAAAAGACATATAGCCGCCGCCGGCAATGCCCATTACCAGAAAAATAAAAATGAAAAAATAAATGGTCAGCGTACGTTTTGCCTTGTTGTTATAGTATTGCATGGGCAAATTCCTCTACTATCAGTACTTCACGAATAGGTCTCGTAGTGGCGACTTCAGTCGCTGTTTACCCGAACGACTGAAGTCGTTACTACGTTTTCGTGATCTACTGACTATAAGTCTTCGGATAAATTGTTTTCAGTCCTATTTTGATGTCATTGCGAAGCGGCGTACTTTGCCGCTGAAGCAATCTGCCACAGGGCAATTTTGCCTGTTTAGCAGGAGACTGCTTCGCCAAAGGGCGGCTCGCAGTGACAATGGCGATTCGGTAGGTGAAAAAACTTTTCTGGACAACTATATTTTCCCATTCTTACAAAGGCTTGATGATCTTCGTAAGGATGGGTGTTATTTCTAATCAAAGATCACAGTACAATTGCGCCCAGCTTGTTTGGCTTTATACAAAGCTTTATCGGCGCGCAGGAACAGACCCTCCACAGTGTCAGCCAGTCCTGATTCTGGCACGGCATTGTAGACCGCTTGAGCGATACCAATGCTGATCGTGACGGTAAGCGGGTCTTTGTCTGTCGCAATACGCAGAGCTGCAACACTCGCGTGGATACGTTCAGCAAGGGGTAGCGCTTCCTGTGCGGTAGTCTGGGGCATCAAAACAATAAATTCATCACCCCCGTAGCGCCCGATCACATCAGCAGAGCGGATTTCGGCACGAATGACTTGTGTAATCTGTTGAAGTACTTGATCGCCTATGAGATGCCCGCAGGTATCGTTGATCTGTTTGAAATAATCAATATCGAACATAATGATCGAGAATGACAGTTGGTAACGCATGGCAACATTGAACTCACGCGCGGCAAGTTCAAACAAATAACCGCGGTTGTTAATACCGGTCAGCGTATCAGTGCGCGCTAATTGTTGTTCAAGCAAGTATGCTTTTTCAAGTTCACGATGAGCAAGTGAAAGCGCATCTTTAGACTGATGCAGTTCGGCTTCCACTTGTTTGCGTTCAGTAATATCACGAATCATCCAGATCGAGCCTTCAGCCGGTTGCGCCACATTCAGCGCGCGTCCGGTTAGATTGCACCAAAAGCGCGTTCCATTCTTTTTAAGCATTTCCATTTCCGTGGTATAGGTTTTTCCTGCCCAAAGCTGCGGATAAGCTTCCTGTCCCAATCGTTCAAAACTCGCACGATCTGGATAAAGCAAGGAAGTCTCCATACCGCGAGTTTCGCCAATGGAATAGCCAAACATTTCGTCGTGAGCTGCATTTGCCCACTCGACCTTGCGGTTTGTGATGTGGCTGATGCCGGCAGTGACCGTATCCAGCGTACCCTGCAATTCATTCGCAATCTGGAGGATACGCCCTTCTGCCAGCTTGCGGATGGTGATGTCACGATTGCTTTCGCGGCGTCCCAACCATTGCCCGCTTTGGCTATATACAGCCGTGCAATGGTGGCTAATCCAACGTATCTCGCCGCCCGGGGTAACAATGCGAAAATCCAATTGAGAGTCCTGTTCAGTGGAATGGTGAATGACTGTATAAAGGTGTTCGCTAACCATTGACTGGTCATCTGGGTGCGTAATCTTTACCATCAGATTCGCATCAGCCAGAAACTGCGCGGCTGTGTATCCACTAATTCGCTCACAGGACGGGGAGATGTAAAGATAAGCGCCATCGGGAGCGTGCCAAGCCTCCCAATCATAGGTAAAATCTGCCACTGTGCGATATTTCTCTTCGCTTGCGCGCAGCGCCTCTTCCATTTGCTTGCGCTCGGTAATATCTTGAACAGTTCCTATAGCGCGCAAGACATTGCCTTCTGCGTCAGATTCCATTTCGGCGCGTTCGCGCACCCACTTCACCTTTCCATTCGCAGCAAGGATGCGGTGCTCTATGTCATAGGGAGCGCCTTGTAAAGCGGACTGCCATGACTGATTCAAAAAGTCCGCATCGTCGGGGTGAACATGGGTCAAAAAGGCTTCGTAGTTAAGCGGCGTTTCAGATGGACATTCGAAGATACGATAGGTTTCCGCAGACCAGACAGCGCTATTAAGCCTAACGTCCAGACTCCAACTTCCAACGTGGGCAATGGACTGGGCACGATTCAAGCTGATCTCACTCTCGCGCAGAGCATCGGTCGCGCGTTTACGGTCAGTGATATCCCAAAAGGAAATCTGTATGCCGTTGATTTTCCCACTCCCATCATAAATCGGAGTTTTGATACTTTGCACGATGACAGACTCACCGCCCAAAACGACACGCTCTTCAATGAGTTCCTGAACTTGTTTGCTGTCCAACACGGCTTGATCGTCACGTCGGTATTTTTCCGCCAACTCTGACGGGTGCAGATCGAAATCGGTCTTGCCGACAAGGTCGGCGAGCGTGATCTGCGATAATTCTAAAAAGCGTTGGTTGGCAAACGTAAAACGCCCCGCCAAATCTTTGCGGCAAATACTCAAGGGTGAACCTTCAACAAGCGAATGGTACAGCAGCTGGCTCTCACGCAACGCCTCTTCTGCCCGCTCGCGCTCGGTAATATCCACCATTACAGTCAATAGACACTCGTCTTTTCCTATATAAATGGTATCTGCTGAAAATAAGCCATAGCGCAGCGAACCGTCTTTTGTCCGAACCAATACTTTAACTTCTTTAACTGCCCCGTTCTGTTTCATCTCTTCAATAATTTTATTCCGCTGGTCTGCATCAGCGAAAAGATGAATATCTTTGGAGGTTGTGCCGATCACTTCATCACGTGAAAAACCAAGCGTTTTTAGAAATACATCGTTAACGTCAATAAAAACGCCGCTTTCCAGATAGCTCAAGGCCATCAATACCGAATTTGACTGGAAAATCTTGGAGAATTTTTCCTCTGATAATTTGATCTGAGACATATCCTTGGTCACGCCAAAAATTGCGGGCTTACCGTCCCAGAACCCGGGTGCAACTCTTGTTTCCACAGGAATCCGTTCACCCGATTTTGTTATGAGAGGCACTGGGCAAAATTCAGCAGAGCCAGCCAGCATTTCACCAACAATCCTTCCGGCTTCCTCTCTGCGCTCAGGCGGATGAACCAATAGAACAGATTTTTCAGAGAGCTCCTCTTTTGAATATCCCAAACGATCTATCACTGTATTATTGGTATGCAGGATGTTCCCTTTGTCATCTAAAACAAACAGAAAATCATCTATGCTGTTGAAGAATGTCTCATAATTTTTGTGGGTTTTCTCAAGTAAGTCTTCTGTCTTCTTGCGTTCGGTGATATCGTGAATAATCGAAAAAAGAACCTGCTTCTCTTGCAAAGTAATGGGAGATGAATGTACCTCCACAATGCGCTCTTCCCCGCTGGCAAGCCTGTGTGAAAAAACAAAATAATTTCGTTTCCTTTTGAGAGCTTTTTGGCTTTCAGCCGCCACCTGCTCTGGCGGCAAAGTATTAATTTCCCCAATTTTCATACTGCAAAGTTTAGGTTTAGGGTATCCGTAAAATTCCACTGCGGCTTGATTGGCATCGAGAATATCTCCCCTTTCAGGGTCGATCAATAACATAACCGCAGAATGTCCCTCAAAGATGAGGCGAAAAGTCTGTCCATCAAGAGTAGTGGTCTCCTTATTTTTCAGGGAGTTTTTTTTGGAAGTCATTAAATTACTCCTATTACACTTGGCTATTTTCGGTCTCCCATTGAACGAATGACATTAAAAATCAATGTCAGGAATTTATTGAGCAAGTTGCCGTGCTTTTCGATTTCTATTTTATTGATAAAAACGACTTATGTATGTCTCGCACGATTATACAATGCAAAACCGAATGCAATATAAAAAGTCCCTACCAGATTGGTAAGGACTCAGTGGGAGTATTCAAATTCATCCTGCATACGCCTGAGTCAAAATCTCGCACCCATAGAGAATCTACCAGCCGCGTTGGTAGATTCCAAACTTGCAATACACTTCAAATCCCATACGATGGTATAGGCGCAGAGCATTGGGATATGTGGTTTGTAAAGTACCTATGCCATATCCTAATTTTTTAGCTTGCTCATAAATAAGCAGGGTAATGGCTGTTCCCAGTCCATTTTGACGATACTCTGGGCGGGTGGCAATGTTATAAAGTCCGGCCACACCCGCCCCAAGATGAAGAGAACCCGTCGCGACCACCTCGCTGCCCACCCGCAGCAAATAATGCCGCCACTCTGAATCAGGTGAAAAGCTAAGTTGACCGAACACATCCAAAACGAATGAAGCATCACTGACGGGAATGCCGAAAGTCTCCATGAATAACGGCATCCAGACTTCCAGCGCGGCGAGGTCGTTAACCGGCTCAAAGGTGTATTCCAAATCCAGAGGTGTAAGCCGAATCAATTGAGTCAGATCAGCGGCCATGCCGATCATATCGCGGTTATGAGTGAACCCGTGCGATTGCAGAGCTTTTCCCAGAGTGCCCGGTTGTGAAAGCGGACCCACCCACCAGGTCAACGGGATGCCGTTCTGACGAAAAGGTTCCAAAGTGTTCGTAATTTGCAGGTCAAGTTGTTCATTGCTAAACCTGGCACAGGTGACGCCGTTATATCCAATATTTCTTATTCCAGATGTAAACCAGATCGGATTTCCCGTGTGTAGTTGCCCGCCAGTCAATTTAGCAAAATCCTGGGATTTTGCAGACAAATTATCCTCGATCAATTTGGCGAGTTCGATTGAAGATACGCCAATCGCATTATTTATTTTTTGCATGGTTTTGTTCCTCGTTGACGGTGGCTGGCATGATGCTATTTTTGAATGTTTCATTATTATACTTTCGGCACATGCAAGTCAGATTGGCAATTAGACCCAGCGATCAACACGATATAAAGACCTTTCCAGTATTATCACCATCGATATTAGACTTCTTGCAAAAGTCTTAAGATTTACCGCAGAGGCGCGGAGAGCGCAGAGAAATTATTAAACTCGGCGAACTCTGCGCCTCTGCGGTTCAAAAAATTCCCTTTTGTTTTTACTTATGCAAGAGGTCTATTATTTTCAATTTCTGGGGAAAGAATAAAAAAGATGCTCGCAAGAGAAATAATGTAGTATATTCGGCAAGCGAACAAACATAAATAATATGGATTTACACTGCAATTAAACGAGAAAAAATAGATGATGGCGACAAATGCTCATGGCTTTTATGCAATAATGCTTTTTTCTGAGAATAAAATCGGGGTCGATCTTCTCATCGGAGAGAATCATGTTGAATAAAAGCGATCTTCCAAAATTCGATCCCAATATTTACACAGCCATCGCCTCAAGCCAGCTTGTGGTCTATTCTGTTTACTACTTGCAGGAGCATGACGTTGAGATCACATCTGAAGACATTATCTCCGCCTGTTTCACGTTATTTCCCAAAAAATTCTCACTCAAAAAATATCCGCAGTGGCCAGACTCCGCGATGGTCAGCAGGCGATGGAGCGATTGCCGAAACAAAGGATACCTGGCCGCCAAAACCGATTCTGGATTTAAGTTGACAGCAAAGGGATTCAGGCTTGCAGGAAAAGTTGCAAAAATATTGGGAGTTGCAACGCCCAAAAAAGTAAAACATTCACAGCCCCAAAAGCCTGTTGAAACACCGGCGAAGAAGACACTTCCCGTTCCGGTGATTGAAATTCCGAAAGTCAAGCAGGAACCAAAAGTAGAAGTTCTGCCTGCGCCTGTTGCGAAGGTTGAATCTCCGCGCGTAAAACAAAAGCGGACTGCGCCGGCGAAGAAGACACTTCCCGTTCCGGTGATTGAAATTCCGAAAGTCAAGCAGGAACCAAAAGTAGAAGTTCTGCCTGCACCGGTTGCGAAGGTTGAAACTCCGCGCGTAAAACGAAAGCGGACTGCGCCGGCGAAGAAAACGCTCCCCGTTCCAGTGGTCGAAATGCCGAAAGTCAAACAGGAACCGAAAGTAGAAGTTCTGCCTGCGCCGGTTGTGAAGGTTGAAACTCCGCGCGTAAAACAAACGCGGATTACGCCGGCGAAGAAAACGCTTCCCGTTCCAGTGATTGAAATTCCGAAGGTCAAACAGGAACCGAAAGTAGAAATTCTGCCCACGCCGGTTGTGAAGGTTGAAACTCCGCGCGTAAAACAAAAGCGGACTGCGCCGGCGAAGAAAACACTTCCCATTCCGGTGGTCGAAATTCCGAAAGTCAAACAGGAACCGAAAGTAGAAGTTCTGCCTGCGCCGGTTGTGAAGGTTGAAACTCCGCGCGTAAAACAAACGCGGATTACGCCGGCGAAGAAAACGCTTCCCGTTCCAGTGATTGAAATTCCGAAGGTCA
>CAMCQT010000019.1 GCA_945877125.1 Candidatus Brevifilum fermentans
GCCCGATTGCTTTCAGCGCAGGAAACAGCGCCCCGCGGCTGTTCAATAACTGCCCACTCAATAACGCCCAGAACACATGCCGCATCGCAAGATTCGTTCCTATGGGTAGACCGACAAGTAGTTCGTTCAAAACGGCTATGGTATGATTCGTCTCGGTAATGGTGTTGTGGAATTTGTTCGCAAAACAAGATTACCACGCTTTACACCATTACCTCTTTTTTTATCAATTCCACTTAGCCGAAACTAAAGTTTAATGTGATTGAGGCAATATTTAGATGAACATCCTCAAACCTAAAATCACCCTGCTGCTCGGCGGCGCGCGCAGCGGGAAATCATCCTACGCCCAAACACTTGCGGAAAATTCTGGCAAGTCTGTAACCTATCTCGCCACCGCGCAGGCGTTGGATGATGAAATGTCGGCGCGGATTCAAAAGCATCAGTCGGAGCGACCCACTCACTGGCAGACGCTCGAAATTCCGCTGGAACTTTCGTCGCACGTTGGGCAGATAAAATCTGAACTCGTGATTTTGGATTGCATGACCTTGCTCGCCACCAATTTGCTCATGCAATTTGTGAAAGATGATCTGGTGGATGAAGCGCCATTTGCAGATGCCATTCACAAAGAAGTGGCTGATTTGCTCGCCGCCATTCGCGCTGGGGAAAAAGACTGGATCATCATCTCAAATGAAATCGGTCTGGGGCTTGTGCCGCCCTATCAAATGGGACGCGTTTATCGCGACCTGCTCGGCTGGGCAAATCAAAGCCTCGCGCGCGAAGCGGACAAGGTTGTCTTTATGGTGGCGGGGATTCCGATGATTGTAAAAAGTTGAAAGGTTGCAGGTTTGAAGGTTGAAAAGTTGGCAGGTGAAAATATGCTTAAGATTCAAGGTGTTTCAGTTTTTTATTATCAGCGCCAGATTTTGCATGGCATTGATCTCAACGTGGGGGCGGGCGAAGTTGTCGCGTTGATCGGGCCGAACGGCGCGGGAAAATCCACGTTGATCCGCGCGGTGAGCGGAGTTATTCCGATCCGCGCGGGGCATGTCCGCACGAATGGCGATAATTTCGGTTCGCTGAATCCAATTCAACGTGCGCGTTATATTGCCACCGTGCCGCAGGCTGTCATGCTTCCGCCCGCCTACACCGTTTGGGAAACTGTGCTTTTCGGTCGCACGCCTTATTTGAATTTTCTGGGTCAATTTTCGGAGAAGGATGAGGAACGCGCCCACTCGGCTTTGGAGCGGGTTCACGCGCTGAATCTTTTGGATCGGCGCGTCGGCGAACTTTCGGGCGGCGAACAGCAGCGCGTGTTGCTTGCGCGCGCGCTGTGCCAATCCACGCCGATCCTTTTGCTCGACGAACCCACCGCGCATCTGGATTTGCAATATCAAGTCAGTCTGCTGGAACTGGTTCATGAATTGGCGCACAAGGATAATCTTGCCGTGCTGCTTGCCCTGCATGATTTGAATCTCGCCGCCCGTTACGCGGATCGCGTCGCGCTGATGGTGGGCGGCAAACTACAGGCAGTGGGCAACCCGCGAGAGGTTTTGCAATCCGAGTTGATTTCTCGCGCATACTGTCTGCCCGTGCAGGTGGTCGAGCATCCGTTCATGGATGCTCCGCTGGTTCTGCCAACGTAGGTCACGTTTGCAACGTGACGGTTTTGGATGGGAAATATCACGCTGCAAGCGTGACCTACTCATCTCACAAAATAAATAATCGAAACGATCACCCCAATCGTCACCACCGTCCACCTCAGCGTGGACGGTTTGATTCTGCCTGCGAGTTTCCCGCCCAATGTCCCGCCGATCAACGCGCCAACGGCCATCACCAGCGCCGCTGACCAAATCACCTGACCCGAAAAAATGAAGAAGATCGCCGCCGCCACGTTGACGCTGAACGCGACTGCCTGCTTCAGCGCGTTCAATCTCGTCAGCGTATCTTCCAAAGTTAATCCCAGCGCCGAGAGCACGATCACACTCAAGCCTGCGCCGAAATATCCGCCGTAGATCGAAGCCAACCCAACAGGCAGCCAGGTCAACTTTTCCAGTTTTGCTCCATGACCTTCGCCCATGCGCCGCATCAACCACGCGCGGACGGGGTCTTGAATTGCCAGTAATCCTGAAGCCAGCAAAATTAAATAGGGAACCAAATCCTTGAAAAATTTTTCGCCGGTTTGCAAAAGTAGAAACCCGCCCAGCACACCGCCCGCGATGCTCGCAGGCACGATCAGCCAGAGACGTTTCTCTTGTCCGCGCAGATCATTCCACTGCGCGAGTGTTCCGCCGAAGTAGCCTGGGCAGAGCGCCACGGTGTTGGTGATGTTCGCTGCCATCGCAGGAATGCCCACCGCCGTCAGCATGGGAAATGTGATCAGCGTGCCGCCGCCAGCCAGGGCGTTGACCGCTCCCGCGGCGAGGGCGGCGAGTCCGATGAGCAAAAAGTCAAATCCGCTGAGCATGTTTACTCAATCGCTCCGCGCAACTTGCGCGCCAGTTTTCCAAAATGCGGCGTGTAGCGGATGTCGTCATTGCGCGGGCGGGGCAGGTCAACTTTCACTTCCAATTTTATTTGCCCGGGGCGCTGGGTTAATACCAACACATCATCTGCTAGAAACAAAGATTCATTGATGGAATGTGTCACCATGATGATCGTCTTCTGTTTTACCTGCCAGATACGCGACAACTCCACCCACATGCGTTCGCGGGTGATTGCGTCCAGCGAGGCAAAAGGCTCATCGAGCAGGAGCAGGTCGGGGTCGTGGATCAGGGCGCGGGCAATTCCCACACGCTGCGCCATGCCGCCGGATAATTCTCGCGGCCACGAATCTTCGAATCCATTTAATCCAACCAGCTCGACCATCTCCTGCGCTTTGATGCGCGCCTGGGATTCGTCCATGCCTTCCAGTTCGAGCGGCAATTTGATGTTATCCATCACACTGCGCCAGGGCATGAGATGCGCCTGCTGAAAGACCATGCCGATTTTAGGCTGCTGATTGTGGATGAAATCCACCTGCCCTGAGGTTGGTTTCAACAAGCCTGCGAGGATTCTCAAAAGGGTGGTTTTGCCTGAACCGGAAGGTCCAAGAAAACAAATGAAATCACGCGGGCACACTTCAAAGGAAATATTTTCCAGCGCGTGCAAACCGCCGTTGCTATCAGGAAAGACAACGGAAAGATTTTTTACAGTGAGGATGGGGGGATTTTTCATGATTATTTTTCACCACAAAGGGTCACAAAGGAGCGCAAAGGAAAACCCTTAAATCTTTGTGTCCCTTCGTGTCCTTCGTGGTTAATGATTTTACGGCACAAACTGGTTTGTGAATGCCTTGCTCAAATCCGTTTTTTCAGTGACCAAGCCCATCTCCAGCAAAACGTCTTGCATGTTTTCCCAGGCTTGCGGGTCAGAGTATCCGAGGCGCTCGGTTTTCCACATGTCAATGGATGTGGCGAGAATTTCCTTTTGCACGGTTTTATCAAGGTCTGCAAAGTTGGGAATGTAGGTTGCGCTTAATGCGTAGGCATCATCGGGATTTTCGATGGTGTATTTTAATCCTTTCAAAAAGGCTCCCACAAATGCGCTGACCAATTCTGGATCTTCTGCAATTACTTTTTCACTCGCCAAAATTCCGTTCGCGGCCAACTGCACAGAATCAGCCACGCGCAATTCGGTCACATCAAATCCCTGCGCCTTCAACTGGATCGGCTCATTGGCGGCGTAGCCAACCACAATATTCTGCTTGCCCGCCGCGACCAACTCCACTTGATTGAAACCGATCTCTTCCAACTTTACATCAGATTCTTTCAATCCGGCAGAAAATAATAAAGCACGCAAGCCAACATAATTTGCGCCGAATAGACCGGGCAATCCAATTGTCTTGCCTTTTAAATCCTGCGCCGTTGCAACACCCAGATCACTTTTTGAGATGACCGAGATCGGGTACTGCTGATACCACGCGGCAACATACGTCACAGGCACTTCCTGCGCGCGCGCCAGCAAAACCTGTTCGCCTGAAACCACTGCAAATGGCAGTTCGCCCGCGCCCACCAACTTCACGCCGTCGGTCTCGAACGAATAATCCATTTCGATCTCGATGCCCGCATCCTTGAAATATCCTTTTTCGATGGCGGCATATAAAGGCGCAAATTGGATGTTGGCAATGTACCCCAACGGCAGGCGGATGTGAGTCAACGCAGCGGACTTAACTGGTGGCTTGGCGCAAGCCGAAAGGCTGATCGCCAGCCCAAGCATGAGGTAAACTAATTTCTTCAACATTGTATTTCTCCTTTTGATATGTCATTGCGAGGAGGGTATTCTTCCCGACGAAGCAATCTCTTTTTATCACATTGTAGATTGCTCACCGCACTGGCGCGCGGCGCAAGTGTCGGGCAAAGAGCACACCTGCCCTGGCGGGCGGTTCCAGGGAGAACGCCCTCGCAATGACATTATTTATTTTGCCATTTCAAAAATCTTTTTTCGAGCAAAGTAACAATTCCGTATAACGATAAAGCCAGCGCAACCAGCATGATGACCGCCACAAAGACCATGGAAGTATCGTATTGAAAATCTCCAACTTTCAACAAATAGCCGAGACCTTCCTTGGCATCCACCAACTCGCCAACAATCGCACCGATGACCGATAACGTGGCGCCGATCCGCAAGCCTGCCAACAACACCGGCATGGATGCAGGCACTTCGAGCTTTGTCATCACCTGCCAGCGCGAGGCACGCAGGGAATTCATCATGTCGTACAACGCGGGCGGAACTGCGCGCACACCTACGACGGTGTTGACCAAGACCGGAAAGAACACGATCAACGCGCAGATGACCACTTTGGAGATGATCCCATGTCCCAGCCAGATGACAAGCAAGGGCGCAATGGCCACCACTGGAACCGCCTGACTTGCCACAAGATACGGCGAAAGTATTTTTTCCAGCGAATGGGATTTGGCAAGCATATATCCAAGCACGGTGGCTAATGTCACACCGACCAGCAAGCCAAGCGTGATCTCGAGCAGGGTAACGCTGGTGTGATACAGCAGGCTTCCATCTGCAAGAGACCTGAGCAGGCGCGTCCACACATCCAGCGGGGAAGGCAGGATAAAACGCGGCAATCCGCTCAGGCGTACGATCAGCCCCCAGCCTAGTATGCCGATGATGATGGAAAAAAGTCCGAGCCAACGTGAGAATGATATTTTCATAATTTGTGGGGAGACCTGACAGGTTTCTAAAACCTGTCAGGTCTGAAAAATAAAAAAACGCCTCGCTAGAAAAAAACTGCGGGGCGTGGAGACAGGCTCAGGCGGAGTCTGAGGCGAGACATCCACGTTTAAAAAATCCCGAAAACAATAAATGTTTTCGGGACGTGAATCCGCTCAGAGACCATGCAGGTCCTGTCGTGATTACCTTCTACTATCCAGACTATACTGTCGGCCTTGGAATTCACTTGCACCGCACTTCGTTTAGTGCAAGTGCAGGTGTCACCAAGTCATGCCCGCTTTTTGCGGTACCCATTTCCCAAAGAGGAAATGGGCACTGCCCAAAGAGGCTCGTGGGCTTTACCACCGATCGGGAATTCACTTGCACTTTTATTATTGCGTGCAGGTGTCACCCTGCCCCGAAGGTTAAATATTCAATTGTGAAGTATTCGTAATTACGCTTTGATGATGCAATCTACCGGGCAAACTTCAACGCACTTGGGGGCGTCGTAATGACCTTCGCATTCAACGCAGGTGGCGGCGTCGATGACGTACATGGAGCCATCGCCTTCGGTGATGGAGTTGGTGGGGCATTCGGGCAGGCATGCGCCGCAGGCGATGCAATCTTCAGTAATTTTCATGGACATGGTATTTGTCTCCTTAGGATTAATTTTAGTGGATTATAACGTAACCTGCCTAAAGATACCTGATGGACTTAAGTAGGTTTAGTGTCAAATGTCATCGGTTTAGTGGAATTTGTCACGCTGGGTATTTGGCATATTCCGATACCAGACCTCCGAGGTTTTTAAAACCTCGGAGGTCTTTGCGTTACTTCAACTGCGCTTTGATCTTCTCAGCCGTATCTTTATATCCATCCAACTTCTCAACTTCTTTCGCAACCAACGCGGCGGGAGCTTTGTTGGCGAAGTCACTGGAGAATAATTTAATGTATAATTAAATTTATCAGGAGCATTAAATGAAACATAATGATTTAACAGGGAAAGAATGGTTTGAGATGGGAAACCAATATTATTTAGAAAAAAATTTAGATGAGGCTATTCGCTGTTTTAGCGAGGTTATTCGCCTCAAACCAGATTCTTTTGCTTCTTACTATAACCGAGGCTTGGCGCTCGATGAAAAAGGCGATTTAGAAGGGGCAATTCAGGATTTTACCGATGCTATATGCCTCAAAATAGATGTTTTTGAAATTTACTATAACCGAGGTAGTGCTTACTATGAAAAAGGCGATGTAAACAACGCAATAAAGGACTATACTGAAGTGATCCGCCTGAAGCCGAATCTTGCTGATGCTTATAATAATCGCGGTAATGCGCGCGATGATATAGGTGATATTGATGGTGCAATCAAAGATTTTGCCGAAGCCATTCGTATTCAACCAGATTTTGCTGAGGCTTACTATAACCGAGGAAAAGTACA
The DNA here is from genome assembly GCA_945877125.1 of Candidatus Brevifilum fermentans. Taxonomy (GTDB): domain Bacteria; phylum Chloroflexota; class Anaerolineae; order Anaerolineales; family Villigracilaceae; genus Villigracilis. The sequence continues at coordinate 6,636 of CAMCQT010000019.1, forward strand.
TAAAAGTAAAGGTAACTTGGAAGATGCAATCAAAGATTTTTCCGAAGTCATCCGCCTCAACCCAGAAGATGCTGAGGCTTATAATGATCGCGGCATGGTGTTCAAGGAAGTAGATGATTTGGAATGTGCTATTAATGATTATACTGAAGCCGTTCGCCTCCAACCAGATTTTGCAGAGGCTTACAACAACCGAGGCAATGCGCTATATCATAATGATGATATAGATGGCGCTGTCAAGGATTACAACGAGTCTATCCGTATCAATCCAAATATTGCCGAGGTTTACGTCAATAAGGGCAATGCACACACCGATAACAACGATATAGATGGAGCAATCAAAGCTTATACAGAAGCTGTCTGCATCAATCCAGATCACGCTGAAGCCTATTGGGGTAGAGGTGTTGCTTTTAAGAAGAAAGGTGATTACGATTTCGCAATTGCAGATTATCAAAGGTATTTTGAGGTAGGTGGCACAAGCGAAATTGTTAAACAGTATTTGATTGATTTGAAGACGAAAATAGCTTAACAAAAGTCCCTGCCAATTTAGCAGGGACTTTTGTTAAGCTATTTCAATTGTGACTTCAATTTCATAGCAGTATCTTTATATCCATCTAGCTTCTCGCGTTCTTTAGCAACAACGGATGTAGGAGCTTTGTTGGCGAAATCACTAGATAGAAGTTTTTCAAGCCGCTCAACATGGCTTTCAGCCTCTGCCAATTCTTTTTGCAGACGGGTGCGATCTTCGACGGGATTTACTAATTCAGCCAACGGTAAGAAAATTTCAATGGGGCCGACAACCAAAGTAATATAACCTTCAATGGAAGTAAAGTCTAAGTTAATATCATTTCTTGAAGGTAATTCTGGACTTCCGAGGATTGAAATACGGTTTATATCTAACCCAGCGAGCGCTTCCAGATTTTGTTTTAGCGAATCATACAACTCGACTCGTTCAGTGCCTACAACAAACATGCCAGTTAACTTTTGGCTTGGCTTGACATTTTTCTCAGCACGTTGATTGCGAATGGCTCGAATAACTTCTTGAAAAAGTGTGAAATCTGCGATCTTGGATTCTTCCCAGCCTTCGGGTTCACGCGGTTCGGGGAATTTGGCAACGATCAACACTTCGGACCAGTCTTTGGCGATAGCCGAAATTGGGGAGTCGAGCAGCGCGTTCCGCAGATGTCCCCAGACTTCTTCGGTGATGAAGGGGGTGAAGGGATGCAGCAGGCGCAGTGAAATATCAAACACGCGCGCCAAAGTTTCCACAGTCTGCCTTCTGCCTTCTGCGTTCTGCATTTGCCCTTTCGCGATTTCCACGTACCAATCTGCAAAGTCTGACCAGAGGAATTCGTAAATTTGCTGACCGGCCTGCCCGTATTGGAAGTTCTGGAATTGACGTTCCACGTCGCGGATGAGGATTTGGAGTTTGGCCCATATCCAGGAATCGGCGAGAGAATAATCACCCTCACCCGTCCTTCGGACACCCTCTCCCTGAGGGAGAGGGGCAGGGGTGAGGGAATCAATTGCATTGATGACAAACCGTCCCGCATTCCAAATCTTATTGGCAAAGTTGCGGTTGGCTTCGACTTTCTTAATGCCGACGTTTGTATCGTTTCCGGGTGTGGAACCAACTAACAGCGTGAAGCGAAGCGCGTCTGTGCCGAATTCATCCATCACGATTAGCGGGTCGAGCACATTGCCTTTGGTCTTCGACATTTTATGTCCATGCTCATCGCGCACGAGTCCGTGCAGGTAGACGGTGTGGAACGGCGCGACTTCCGTGAATTCTAGTCCGCTCATAATCATGCGCGCAACCCAGAAGAATAAAATATCGTAGCCGGTTTCCATGTAGGAGGTTGGGTAAAAATATTTTAGATCGGGGGTCTGCTCGGGCCAGCCCAAAGTGGAGAAAGGCCACAAGCCCGAAGAGAACCATGTGTCCAACACGTCGTCGTCCTGACGAATTTCCTTCGAGCCGCAGGTGGCGCATTGAGTTGGGTCTTCGCGCGTCACGGTCATGTGATTGTCGGGGCAATACCAAACGGGGATGCGATGTCCCCACCAAAGCTGACGGCTGATGCACCAATCTTTGATGTTGTCGAGCCAGTTGTAATAAACTTTTTCAAAACGCTCTGGCACGATCTTGATCTGACCCGTACGCACCGCGTCGAGACCTTTGCTTGCAATTGATTCCATTTTTACGAACCATTGCTCCGAGATCATCGGCTCGATAATTTCGCCGCCGCGTTGAGAACGTGGAATGGTAGTGGTGTACGGCTCGGTCTTGATGACCAGACCCTGTGCATCCATATCTGCCCAGATATTTTTGCGCGCCACGACTCGATCCTGACCCTGATACTTGCCGCCATTTTCGTTGACCTTTGCCTCTTTGTCGAGCATGGAGATGATCGGCAAGTTGTGACGCTGCGCGATGGCGTAGTCGTTCGGGTCGTGTCCTGGGGTGATCTTCAGCGCGCCCGTGCCAAATTCCATGCTGACATAATCGTCGGCGATGATGGGAATCTCACGACCAAGGATCGGCACGATGGCTTTGAGCCCGATGAATTTTTTGAAGCGTTCATCTTCGGGGTGAACTGCCACGGCGGTATCGCCCAAAATGGTTTCGGGGCGGATGGTGGCGACGGGAATAAATTCATCGGAACCCGCGATCATATATTTGAAATAATACAGCGTGGCTTTTTCTTCGGTGTATTCCACTTCCAAATCTGAGACGGCAGTTTTGAGTCCGGGTGACCAGTTGATGAGACGCGGGCCGCGGTAGATCAGTCCTTTTTCATAGAGGCGCACAAATGCCTCTCGGACGGCGCGACTCAGCCCTTCGTCGAGTGTGAAGCGTTCGCGATCCCAATCACAGGATGCGCCCATGCGTCGAATCTGATTCGTAATCAAACTGCCGTATTTATTTTTCCATTCCCAGGTGCGGGCAAGGAATTTCTCGCGCCCCAATTCTTCGCGTGTAATTTCTTCGGTACTGAGCAGGTCGCGTTCCACCATCAATTGCGTGGCGATGCCCGCATGGTCTGTGCCCGGCACCCACAGCGTGGAGAAGCCTTTCATGCGGTGATAGCGAACCATGAGGTCTTCAATGCTGACAAACATGGAGTGACCAATATGCAATTCACCCGTCACATTTGCGGGCGGAATTGAAATGACGAACGGTTTAACGTTCGGGTCAAACCCTGGTTTGTTGGGGTCGTTGTGCGGCTTGAAATATCCGCCCGTTTCCCACATGGCATAAATGCGGGATTCGGTGGCTTTGAAATCGTAGGCTTTGGGTAATTCCTGTTTGGTCATTCTGGCTCCTCATGTCATTGCGAGGCAAGCTCATTCGCAATGACTTTACTTAACTCATGTTGCGCGCCCTCACCCTAGCCCTCTCCCGTTGGAGAGGGGACTCCCTTCCCCCGCAAAGCGGAGGGGAAGGGTTGGGGATGAGGGTGCGTAAAGTGAGTTACTTAAAATAAAAACACTCCGTCCATGATGAGGACGAAGTGCAGACTTCGCGGTACCACCTCAATTCGTTGATCGCTCAACGCACTCGGTAACTGACTAACATCAGTTTATGCTGTAACGGGCAATCCCGTGCCGTTCTACTGACCACTGATTACTGGTTTTCTTCGGCAAAATGATCAGATGACTTCAGCAACTTTTTACTGTGGAAGTTTCCAGCCAGGACTTCCTTCTCTATCAGCAATTCAGCCGCGTACTACTTCTGAATGGTTGAGATTATATGCGCGCGGGGGAAATGCGTCAAGAAATTTTTTTCCCGAACATCCCAACCAGCGGAGAAAAAATCCGCGCCAGCAGGAAGATGATCGGATACCAGCGCGGCGCGATTGGATGACTTACGCCTCGTTACTTAATGCAGCTATATTTTTTGTTGTGCTATAATTTTTTAATGCGCTATATAATAAATGCTTCATGGAAACAGCATCTTTTTCTTTGACAAATGGAACGGGTAAATATGACCTCAAAAAAAATCATTTTCTCAGACCAGATGGCGATCAGCCATCATTTCCTGCTTCTCGTAGGCTCCCTTCTATCAATTTTATGGTCGATTATTTTTTCAATTATTACAATCACAATCCCCTATCAAATTGAATTGCGTGAAGGAGCCGCCCTTGTTGTGACTAGGATTCTTTTAAGCAGGGGAAACCCATATACCCTTGAAAATCAGCCTCTGGCAATGAATATCTATGGGTTAGGATACAACCTAAGCGTTTTGCCATTTGCCGCGCTGTTTGGAAACACGCTCTTAATTCATCGCGTGGTGACTTTTAGCTTTATCATATTATCCGCCGTGCTGATTTTTCTTGTTGTTTACAAAATCAGAAAGGACAGTTCTTTTGCTTTAATCAGCGCTGCGTTTGTGATGATTGGGCTAATCGGACATGGAGGAATTGGAGCCTTCTCATCTGCAACCGGGACGTTTCTTTTCCTTGCATCTGTGCTGATTCCTTTTTTGCGTTCGTTCAACAAGAGCAGTCTGGTTCTCAGCGCAATTCTTGCATTAACCGCATTTTATACAAAACCCTACTTTATTCTCGCGTTTGGCATTGTTGCTCTTTTTGTGTTCCTGTTTGTCTCAAAAAAAGCAGGAATGCTCTATGGGCTATTCTTCTTTTTAATTTTTACAGTGTCATTCTTTTTTGTTCGTTTTTTGTTTCCCCTATATTTCTTCAATTCGATCCTTGTTAATATGTCCATGAGCTGGCTTAGTTATGAACACATGTGGAGCCAATTATTGAAATTATTTTTTGCGTTTTGGCCCGCGCTGGCAATTTTATTTTTTAGCCTTGTTGCAGAGCACACAGAACAAAAGCCACAGAGAGATACGATCAAGACCAGCTTTTTAGACTGGCAACAGCCATTATATAATAGATCACTTGATTATTGTCTTTATTTATTTATCTTCGCCCTCTTGACGTTTGTATTTGTTCTCGGACGACATAGGGGAAATAATATGAACTACGCCTACCAATTGCTTGTCCCCACCTTCATATGTTGGTTTGCCAGCTTCATTAAGCCCAATAAAAAATTTCAAACCCTATTTGCACTGCTCTTGCTTTTTAATTTGTTTTCATGGCAGGGGAAATTAATTGATCCGCATATGTTGGAGCAAAAGAATTCACAGGAATGGGCACGTCTTTTTTCGTATGTGCATTCATCTTCAAATATTCTAAACTCTCAAGTCGAAGCATCGGAAGTTGTTCGTCTCGGTCTCATTCCCATCGACATGGGGCAGACCATTGTTTATTATCTGGTGAAGCCTTTTCCAGAAAATCCGTTGGTCAGCGCCAGTTATGAAACCATTGTGGCAGATGGAGTGATGTACACAAACTCCATTGATCAATCCATTCAGAAACAAAGATTTGACACGATCATTTCGGTCAAGGAAAAAGGCACTTTTTATCATGTGAAACGCCTAGACGACTACTATCTGCCAATAGATGAAATACAGGTGGAAATGCCACAGACTGGTCAAAAATGGACGATATTAATTTGGAAGCCAAAACTAAAATAATTAGCGGTTACCGAACATTCCGACCAGCGGAGAAAAAATCCGCGCCAACAGGAAGATGATCGGATACCAGCGCGGCGCGACCAGTTGACTCTTTCCGCGCTGCATTGCCTGGACGATGAGCCTGGTCGCTGTTTCGACGGGCAGGTCCAGCCGCCGATACCAGTTCGGCTGTCCTGTCCGCGGATGTGAAATGGATTGCGCGAAATCTGTGCCGCGCAGAGGTCCGAGGATGACGAGCAAAGTCCGCGCGCCTTCGAGTTGAATGGAACGTGTGAAAGCATGAACCGATGTTTTGCTCGCCGCGTACAAACTCATCGAAGGCAGATTCATCTCTCCCGATACCGAGCCGATGTTGACGATCAACTCCAGCGGAGACAAGCCCGCAATCAACTCCAGCGGCGCCAACGTGTTGACTTGCATGACGCGCTCGATCTCATCAATTGTGAGTTGATTTAACTGCGAATGACTCCCGATGCCCGCGCAGTTGATGAGGACGTCAATTTGCGTTTGCGATTTCACAGATTGAATGAGATTTTTTCGTTCGCTTAAATCGCTCAAGTCACAGGGGAATATCTTTGAAGAATTGCTCAACTCGCGGGCGAGCGCAGAAAGCCCCTCGGTGTCGCGATCTATCAGAACCAGCGAACAACTCAAAGCGGAAAGATGAAGCGCGAGTTCGCGTCCAAGTCCACGGGCTGCGCCGGTGATCAAAATCTTCTTGTTATGCAAATTCACTTGAAATCCTTTTTTGCGTTTGAGTTGTTCGCGTTAAGAATTGAGGTTAGGTAGAAACTCCGAAGGAGTGGAATGATTATAGACTTAAACCAAATGGATCAAATAACCCCGAAGGGGTGACATATTTTTGGGCATAAACCATGTCATCCCTTCGGGATTTTGTCTTTCACGCATAATTTTCTATAATCCTGCCATCCCTTCGGGATTGAACTTGCATGGTATTAGTTAAGAATTCAAGACCGAATCTCTGATCGATTCTTCCAAAGTAAATCTTGGCTCCCAGCCCATTTCGGATTTTATTTTTTCATACGAACAGGGCTTGTCAATATTCATCTGCGTGAGTCGGCGGATGCCAGGGTTGAGGTTGAGCATGTCGAGCAGTGCGACCAGATTATCGGCAAGTTTTAATCCGAAGGGAGAAAGTGGAAAGACGCGCGTCTTTTTTCCAAGATGCTTGACGATGGCTTGGGTGAATTCGACCATGCTTGCGTTGTGAGATGAAACGAGATAACGCTCGCCGCTTTGACCTTTGGCGAGCGCCAGCGTCACTGCGCGGGCAACGTCGCGCACATCCACGAATGCGTTGATGTAATTCATCATCGGCAAAATGGGGAATTTTCGGATGGAGTTAATAGCGGCTTCCACACGCTCCGAGCCAGGTCCGAGAATGACGCTTGGGTTGAGCATGATGACGCGCATCTCATCTTTCATTTCATGCAGTTCGATCTCGCTCAGTCGTTTGGTGTAGCCGTAAATGTCGTATTTCTTTTTGTATTCCATGTTGGGGAAAAATGTTTCATCTGTAATTTGCGGCGGACGAAATTCAACGGCGGAGATGGAACTGATGAAGATGAAGTTTTTGCAGCCCGCTTGCCGCGCGGCTTGTGCGAGGTTGCGCGTGCCGATCACATTGGCGTCGAATACTTTTTGCGCGTCCGCTTTTATAAATGAAACCATTGCCGCGTTATGAATGACCACATCCACGCCTTTGAGATGTTCGGCAAAAGATTCGGGCTGGGTTAACTCGCCGCGCACCCATTGCACACGCTCCAGTTTTTTGAGATCCAAAAAAGTTTTGCGCTGTGTGCGGGTCAAAACCCGCAGTTCTCCCTGCGGATCAAAATCATGGATTGCCTGCACAATGTATTGCCCGAGGAAGCCGAAGCCGCCGGTGATGAAATATGTGGTCAATGGATTCTCCTGAAATTTTCGCGTGCTCATTCACAACCAAGTATTTGCACAACACGTGCGTTGGGTAAAGAGAAAATCGTTTCGTACCATGCGGGTTTGGCGTCTGCAAAACTGGAATTAAAACTACGCGGCAGACCTCCAACATAGATGTGAGTCACCTGTTGCTTGCAGAGCAGGTCGTGCGTGCTTTGGGTAATGAAGTCTGCGGAGTAAGGCAGTGCAAAGGTCGCGCGCTCGGTCAATGGCACAACCCAAGTCCCTGCGTCGGTGCCTATTCCCGGCACGGGTGCGCTGAAAGCTGCCAGACTCAATGCTGTGCTGGATATGGCGATTCGCGCGTTGGCGGGCAGACGCTTGTCCATCCAGTCCAGTGTTACTGCGTCGTCATGATTCACAAATTGACAGCACTCTGAATGCCCAAAATTATACGTTGTCCATGCGTGAAAGATGATGATCGCGGCGAGCGCGATCATTGCGAACTTGGGCAGGCGCGTTGCTCCCAGCCCGCCGAGAAATGCCAACGGCAGGAACAATATCATTTCCACCAGCGGTCTGTCTAGTGCGGTCAATACAGATGTGACCGGAATAAATATCCCAGCCAGCATCAACAGGATGGCGAACATGGGGAAAACTATCAGACGAGGGAATGATTGGAAAACAGAAGCCGCTAAAAGCGCGACCAGAAGCGTGATCCAGATTCCATACGGTTCAAAAATCAAGCTGGTGAGCTGATTCTGCTTAATCAGCAGGAAGACCATCCCCAGCATTGAACTGGTCAACACGAAGATCGGGATGCGTTTGCTGCGTGGTATCGCAGACAGCGCCCATGCCAGCCCAAATAGGGTCAGCAAAATAATTGAGCGGCTGTGAACAAGGACAGTGACCACTGTGCTCAACGCGAGCAGCCAGCGGTTTTTTATGAGCGCCGCGCCGAGTGTGAATTGGATTAAAAGTAAACTCAACAGCGCGGGATACTTGCCCCAGTTGGTTGCGTGGGCCGGCATGAACCAACCGAATGCGGCAAGGGTCACGCCGAAATAGCCGGCTGCGTTTGAACCGGTGGCGCGCTGGATAAAAAAATAAATCGGCAGGGGAATTGCCGCCAGTATGATTTGCCCAAATAACAGCATGACCTGCCCAAGGTTTGCATGTGTGAGCAGCGTAAATGCCGCGACGATCACGTGATAGCCGCGATGATAATAGGGCAACTCCATGACGACATTGTCCATATTGATAAGCGATTGAATAATTTGGTAATGGTGGGCTGAGTCGAAATATGGGGGCAGAATCAGACCGGCTGAAAATCCGAGGCGGATGAAAACAAAGCATAGGAAAATAAAAACAGGAATAAAAAAATTAACTGAAATATGTTTCCACACACTGCGCATGGCAAACCCTGTGCTGATGGAAAGGAGTGCAAGGGCGATGATCGAAATGAAATTTGCGGGGATGAAAAATCGTAGAGCTAACAGCAATGCGGAAATTATCAGCGCCGGCAGGGGCCATCCGCCCAGAGACAATGCGCTTAATTCGGCGTCTGTGAATTGTGATCCCGTTATTTTTTTTAGGGTCGCAAAGGTTAGTAAAGTCCCCCAACTTACGCAGACCAGAATCGCTAGGATGAGTTTCCAGTTCTGAGCAAGAATGCGCGCGCTATCAATGAATAGATCATCATTCATGAGTGAACATCACGGATTGGGGTATCCAAAATCTGGCGTGGGTGTGGGCTCATCTTGACCTGGCAAAAAATTCTCTTCTGAATCAGGAGTCGAAGTTGACGATACCTCTTGAATGGGAGTTTCCGTTGGAAGGCTGATCGGCGTTGAGCGCGCAACAGCCGAGACCAAAAATGTTCCGCGTGCGATCAGTCTATCTCCGTCGGTGGTGTAGACTTCAAGGTCAATTGTTTCTCCGAGCGGCGTGCGAATTCCTGTGCATAGGGCATGGGGCGGCGCGGATTCAACTTCTGCGGTAGGCTCCACCCCAGGCACGGCTTCAGATTCGGAAACCGATTTGGTTTGAGATTCGATCACTTCGCATGTGTACACGCTGACCATTTCCCTGTTGGCTGCTTTCACGTAGAACGGAGCATAGTCCACGGCGGGCAATTGAAAATCAATCACCATGCGGTTGAGGTTGTTTGCGCCAAAGGTGACAATGCACAGGTCGCTGGCGTTCTCATCGCACAAGGTCACTTCAACTACTTCGGGAGCCTCGCTTTTATTTAATAATCTGCGCACGTTTGTGACCACCAGCGCCAGAACGGCAAACCAGAAAAACAGCAATACAAGTCCGATTGCACCCAGGATAATAAATTTTTTCCTTTGTTCCATAATTACCTCAACAACTCCAAAATAATAACCTGACTTGATTTTGATTTGTACCTGTTGATGATACATCAAAATAGGTTCAGTTTTCGACTCTGCCATATTTCTCAATTAACCTCTTGCAAAAGTCAATCGTAGGTTTTCTACCGTACAAAATCTTTTTGAACGCCGTGAAACGCTGATTTCGCTGATAAAAAATCTGCGTTCATCTGCGTCCCAGATTTGAAATATACACTAGACAATTGTAGGTCAGGCTTTTAGCCTGACGTCCTTTGAAATTTGATGAGTGGCGGGTTGAAAACCCGCCCTACAACTACTTATGCAAGAGATCAATTGAAAAATGCTCGCTTAAAAGCACATAAGAGTTCAACTTGACTGTGTTTTGTTTAAAATGGTAATATGATTGCATGTATCTAAAAGGAAGTAAATGGAGCATGAATCGCCGCCGAACGCGGCCTAACTGGTTTCGTATTATTTTACTGTCCCTGCTTGTGCTGGGCGGCGCATACGTCAACCGATTTGTCCTCCCGAATCAGCCTCAACTGGGAGTCCCCACTCCCACCGCAACCCGCTCGCCTGAATCATTCGTCACCGAAGCCGAGGAATATTTCACGCAAGGCAAACTCATTCCCGCCATAGAATCCTACAAGCAAGCCATCGCCGCGCTTCCTGAAAACCCCGCCATCTACGTGGCGCTGGCGCGCACCCAGGTCTTTGCCGGTCAATACAAGGAAGCGCAGACCAGCGCCGAATCTGCCATATTGCTCAACAACAATAACTCAAACGCACATGCCGTGCGCGCCTGGGCTTTGGATTTTCAAGGAGCAACACTCGAAGCCGAAGCCAGCATCAAACGCGCATTGGAACTCGACCCCAATAATGCACTGGCTCACGCCTACTATTCCGAAATCCTTGTCGACGCTTTTTACGGCGGCACAGGCGTTGTCGGCGCAATCGAAAAAGCCATTGAAGAATCAAAAGTTGCCATTGCACTCGCGCCCGACTCCTTGGAGACTCACCGCGCGCGCGGTTATGTCCTTGAAGCCACAGGCAACTACGAAGAAGCCATCCGTGAATACGAAGCCGCAATTGCTGTCAACACCAACATTGCCGACCTGCACCTCTCCCTGGGGCGTAACTATCGCACACTCGGCATTTACGACAAAGCCGTCGAAGAGTTCACCCGCGCCAACGCCCTCAACCCCGAAGACCCCACGCCCGATCTTTTCATCTCGCGCACCTACGCCACCATCGGCGAATACGCAAAAGCTATGCAGTACGCCGAATCCGCGGTGACCGATAACCCCGCCAGCGCAAGTCTGCACGGCAACCTCGGCGTGATGTATTACCGCAATTCCTATTGGACCGAATCGATCACCGAGCTTGGTTATGTGGTCGACGGCGGCATAACGGAAGACGGCCAACAGATCGAATCCATCACCCTTGTGCCAAATGATTCTCGCACCGCAGAATATTACGCCACATACGGGCTTGCTCTTTCACGCCTGAACCAATGCAGCGAAGCCCTGAAGATTGCCCGCACCCTCCTCGAGCGCATCCCAGCCGATGAACTCGCCGTGGAAAATGCAAACGCGATCATCAACCGCTGTCAGCAAAATTTGGATGCGACCCCAGAGCCGCTTCCCACCCCGCTGGCAACTGAACCTGCTCCGACAGAGATTCCCGACGCTGCTGCACAGGAAACCCCCACCCCCCCCGCACCATGAACATCTACCAAAAACGCGGATTGTTTCGCCGCCGCACTGATCCCAATCTCTACCGCATGTTCTTCTGGATCACCCTGATCCTCGGAGGAATTTGGCTCATCCGCTCCGTAAACAGCGGCGACATCAAACCACTCTTTGAGCCTACTCCTACGCCCACACGTTTTGCCGTGTCATACGCGCTTGAAGGTGACGCGCAATTCACCGCCGGTAAATTGGAAGACGCCATCACGGCTTATCGTGAAGCATCAAAGGTTGATCCTACAAACGCGCAATTATTGGCACAACTCGCCCGTATTCAAATCTATTCATCCGCCATGCTTGTGAAAGATGAAACGATAAAAGCGCGTCTTGCCGAGGCGCTTGATTCTGCAAAACAAGCCGTTGACCTTGCACCCGATGACAGTTTTACCCATTCCATTTATGCCTTCGCCCTCGACTGGAACGCAAACCCAACCCTGGTGGATGCCCGCGAAGCCCAAAAATTCCTCACCAAAGCCGAGCAGGAAGCCGTGCGCGCCCTGCAATTGGACAACACCAACACACTCGCGCTGGCTTTCTATGCCGAAATTCTTGTCGACCAACAAAAATGGACACAGGCTGAGCAATACATTCAACAGGCACTGGATCGCGACTCGTCGCTGATGGACGTGCATCGTGTCCATGCCTATGTGCTTGAGTCGTTGGGCGAGTACGCGCTTGCAATTGAAGCCTATGATCGCGCTATTATCATTTCACCGAACCTGACATTTCTCTATTTGCGCGCGGGCGCGAACTACCGCCGCCTTGCATTCGATAGCCCCAATGAAATAGTTCAAACGGAGCTTTACGAAAAGTCTCTTGAATATTTCGCGCAGACTGCGCGCATCAACGATCAATTAAAAATATACGACCCTGTGCCGTATATTTCCATCGCAAAAACCTATTCGCAAATGGGACAGTTTTTCATTGCCATTCGCAACGTGCAAAAGACAATCGAATTCCAGCCAGAGAACCCCGTGCTTTATGGCGAGTTGGGCATTCTATACCACAAGAACCGTAATTACGAAACGGGCATCCTTGCGCTTGGGTGCGCCGTGCGCGGCTGCACCGCCGAGGAATCCTGCCCGGCGCGCGGTGACTGTGGAGTGAACGATGTCCCCGCCGAAGTGAAGGGATTGCCGCTCTCTGCCAGCACGATCTACTATTATGATATTTACGCCTCCGAACTTGCGGCGTTGAGCAAACCGCCCAAGATTAACTATTGCCCCGAAGCGCTAAAAATTGCATCAGAGATCGAAGCCTCTGAATTTGACAATGACCCCAACATTGCCGCGGATATTGTTGTGGTGCGAAATATTTGTACTTTTGCCCCCGCAACGCCAACGGCCATTCAAGAATCTGCCGCCACTGAACCCGCCGTGCTGGAGTCAACACCCACAGCGACGCCATAATTGATGGAGCCGCACCATCTCACAGCTAAATACGAAACGGGGGCTTCATCAGAGTTTCGTAAGAATTTATATACTTACCTTGACTTTGCTCATTTAACTAGGTAATATTGAAATTAGCACTCGGCGCTGTTGAGTGCTAAAATTTTGTGAATATTCAAAAAACTCAAAATCCTAACAGGAGACAAAAAAAATGGCAAAGATCACATTTAAACCCTTGGGCGCACGTTTGCTCATTGAAGCAGTTGAACAGGCAGAAGTAACCGCAGGCGGAATTGTTCTGCCCGAGACCGCAAAAGAAAAACCCCAGCAAGGCAAAGTATTGGCTGCCGGTCCTGGTGAGCGCAATGAAAAAGGCGAACGCGTTGAAATGGATGTAAAAGTTGGCGACATCGTTCTTTTCGCCAAGTACTCTGGCACCGAAGTCAAGATGGACGGCAAGAAATTGCTCATCATGCGCGAGAGTGATCTTCTCGGTATTGTCGGATAAGAATGTCACTGCGAGGAACGAAGCAGTCCCTGTTTACGGGGAGATTGCTTCGGGAAAAAAGCCCTCGCAATGACATATAAAAATAAAAAGGAAGTAATACTATGGCCGCTAAACAAATTGTATTTTCAGAAGATGCCCGCCGCAAACTTAAGAACGGCATGACTGTCGTCGCGAACGCTGTTTCCGCAACCCTCGGACCCAAAGGCCGCAATGTGGCAATTGACCGCAAGTTCGGTTCCCCCACCATCACTCACGATGGCGTCTCCGTTGCGAAGGAAATTGAACTCGAAGACCCGTTTGAAAACATGGGCGCGCAGCTCCTCAAGGAAGCCGCTCAGAAGACCAATGACATCGCTGGCGACGGTACAACTACCTCCACCGTTTTGGCTTATGCCATCGTGACCGAAGGCTTGAAAGCTCTCGAAGCCGGTTACAACCCAATGCTCCTCAAGAAGGGCATTGAACTCGCCACCGAAACCATTGTGGCTGAACTCAAGAAAAACTCCACCAAGATCGACACCCGCGAAGAAATTGCCTCTGTGGCAACCAACTCTGCGGCTGATGCCGAGATCGGTGAATTGATCGCAGACGTGATGGACAAGGTCGGTAAAGACGGCGTCATCACTGTTGAAGAATCCAAGTCCATGCAGTTCGAGACTGAATTCGTGGAAGGTATGCAGTTTGACCGTGGTTACATCTCGCCCTACTTCATCACCAACGGCGACCAGATGGAAGCCCAAATCAACGATGCGTATGTTTTGATCTACGACAAGAAGATCTCTGCCGCTCAGGACATCGTTCCTTTGCTCGAAAAACTCGTACAGGTTGGCAAGCGCGAACTCGTCATCATCGCTGAAGATATTGACGGCGAAGCCCTTGCTACCCTCGTGCTTAACAAATTGCGCGGCATGTTGAACGTGCTCGCCATCAAAGCCCCAGGTTTTGGTGATCGCCGCAAGGCCATGTTGAACGATATTGCTGTCCTTACTTCTGGACAGGTCATCTCGGAAGAGATGGGTCGCAAGCTCGAAACCGCCACCATTCAAGACTTGGGTCGCGCCGCGAAGATTGTCTCTGACAAAGAGAACACCACCATCATCGGCGGCAAAGGCAAGAAGAACGATATTGACGGACGTATTAAAGAAATCCGTATCGAGATCGACAAGAGCACCAGCGATTACGACAAGGAAAAACTTCAGGAACGTCTCGCCAAACTCAGCGGTGGTGTTGCCATCATCCGCGTAGGCGCCGCGACCGAAACTGAAATGAAAGAGAAGAAGCACCGCGTAGAAGATGCCCTTTCAGCCGCTCGCGCCGCTGTCGAAGAAGGCATCGTCCCCGGTGGCGAAATCTCCCTCATCAATGCCGCTGGCAAACTCGATAAACTCGCCAAGCAGCACGCCGAAGATGAGAACGAAGAAATCAAAGTCGGCATCAACATCGTCAAGAAGGCGCTCGAAGCCCCGATCCGCAAGTTGGCTTCCAACGCCGGACAGGATGGCTCAGTCATCATTGACACCGTCCGCCGCACTGCCGCTGAGAAGAAGAACCCGAACATCGGCTTCAACGTGCTCACCGGCGAATATGTAGACATGATCAAAGCCGGCGTCATTGACCCGGTCAAGGTTGTGCGCGGCGCTCTTGAAAACGCCGCTTCCATCGCCGCCATGATCCTCACAACCGATGTGTTGATCACCGACGTACCCGCGAAAGACAGCGGCCCTGCCATGCCCCAAGGCGGCATGGGCGGTATGGACTACTAAAATACCCCTGACCCCTGCCCCTCTCCCAAATCGGGAGAGGGGTTTTTTAATTGGTATAATTTCAACAATGTTTTCAAAACCCCGTTTTTCGATTAAATTGATTCTGATCCTCGTTTTGGGATTAAGTGCCTGCGCTTCTTTTGCGCCCTCGAGCACGCCCACTCCCCAATTGCCGACTGCTACACCTGTGCCTCCTACCGCCACCCCTCCGCCTTCGGTGGCTACTGTGGATGGTGAGTATGTCACCGCTGTGGAATTTCAGGCAGAGCTTGCGCGTTACAAATCTGCGCAGACTGCGCTTGGAATTACGGCGGCTGACGAAGATGCGAACAAGGTTGTGCTGGAAGATTTGATCGCGCAATTTTTGCTGGCGCAAGCTGCCAGAGAAGCGAATTTCAATTTGACAGAACCAGACCTACAGCTGAGACTGGATGCGCTGGCGGAATCCGTTGGCGGGGTCGAGGCTTTATCAGCCTGGCAATCTGCTCACGGGTATGACGATGCTTCATTCAAAATCGCATTGAAGCGTTCTGCCGAAGCGGCTTGGATGCGTGACAAAATCATTGCGGATGTGCCGACGACTGTAGAACAAACTCATGTGCGCCAGATTTTGACCTATAATGAGGACGATGCGCGAACCGCATTGGAGCAATTAAAGGCGGGCTCAGATTTTGATGTGCTCGCCGCGCAATATGACCCGAACGCATCTGGAGAATTGGGCTGGGTGCCGCGCGGTTACCTGCTCGACGCCCAAGCTGATGAAGCTGTATTCGCCTTGCAGGTTGGCGCATACAGCGAAGTGATCGCAACCGATGCGGGCTTTCATATTTTCAAAGCCGTTGAGCGCGGAGATCATCCGCTGACACCTGATGCCTTGTTGACGGTGCAGGAACTCGCGCTCAAAAATTGGGTTGCAGAGCAGCGCGCAAAAAGTGAGATCGTTCTGGTTCCATAGAAAATACACAACCTGTTGAAAAATTATTGTGGAGTGATACGATGAGCAAAGATAACTATGGCTATGAAGATGCGCCCACGCTGAAATCGGGCGCAAAACTTGAGACTTGGGATATGTTGAGTATCGCCACAATTATTCTCACGCTTTGTATTGGTGTGTATTTTGTGGCAATCTTTCTCTTCCCCCAGGCAGCTTTCAATCCTTTGAAGCCCAATCCAGTTGACCCGAATGCCCTCCCCACAGCCACGATTACTCCCCGTCAACTGGATGCTACCTGGACGGTTACTCCTCCGCTGGTTGTTACCGAAACGCCGACTCTTCTTCCCACGTACACGCTGGAGCCTTCGGCGACGTCTTTCTCGCTTTTAACGCCGACAATAACGTTTACGCCAACAGCCACGCCCAAAGCGCCGTTCTCTGCAAATGTCTCTTATCGAGAAAGCACCATCATTCACCTGGAGGCGGCGTGTAATTGGCAGGGCATCGGCGGTACGGTTGTGGATGCAAATAATGCGGATATGGTTGGAATGGTTATGACCTTGTCAGGGTTTTATAACAATAAAACCACGAGCGTGCAAACGGTCAGCGGTGTTGCGACTGCGTATGGCAGATCAGGTTTTGAATTCTTTTTAGGGACTGTGCCGATCTCGTCTAAAGGAGAGTTGTATTTGCAACTTTTAGATCAGTCGGGTTTGCCGCTTTCTGACAGGGTTTATCTGGACACTTTTAACGATTGCTCAAAGAATCTGATTGTGGTGCGGTTTAAGAAAAATCCTTAGGTTGAGTGAAGGGTAAAGAGTAAAAAGTGAGAAGTGAGAAGTGACAAAAAAAGTCCGTTGCCCCAGCAACGGACTTTTTACTTTTTACCTATTACTTCTCACTTTTTCCCCATTCACCTACTTTACTTCCACATTCCATTGCTCATATTTTGGAATTTTCGCGCGGACAACGTCATCAAACAGCGCGCGCAGTTTTGTGGTGATGGGTCCCATGACGCCCTTGCCAACAGGACGGAAATCCACTTTGGTCGCGGCAACGATCTGGGCGGCGGTTCCGGTCATAAATATTTCTTCTGCAATGAATGCTTCTGTTCGGTCAATCGAACGCTCCACAACCTGAATGCCTAATTCGTTACGCGCCAATTCCATCACCGAGCGGCGGGTAATGCCTTCGAGAATATTATCCGTTGGCGGCGGCGTGACCAAAATCCCGTCGCGCATCATGAAAATATTCATCGCCGAACCTTCCGAGATATGTCCATTCTGGTCGAGCACAATGGCTTCATCAAAGCCGGCGCGGTTCGCATCGGTCTTGATCAACGCCGAGTTGGCGTAAGACCCAGATACCTTGCCGCGCGCCGGAATGACATTATCATCAATCCGCCGCCAGGACGAAAAGGTCAAATGCGCGTTTGAGTCGTTTGCCAGATATTTATCGAATGCGGTGACGAACATGCTGAATTCATCGCGCAGGTTATGCAGGCGCACGCCAATGCCCATATCTGCCTTGTAAATGGTGGGGCGCAAATAAATATCCTCTTTCCAGTCATCTGTCCGCAAGAGATCAAGCGTGAGCCAGATCAAGCCTTCTTCATCGTAAGGAATCTCCATTGCCATCATACGCGCCGAATTTAGCAAACGATGAAAATGTTCATACGGACGGAAAACGAAGAGACGCTTTTTATCCTCATTCCAGTACGCCCGCATCCCACTGAACACGGTGGTTCCATATAAAAAGCCATGCACGGCTATGTTGATCTTTGCGTCCGCAAGCGGGACGATCTTTCCCTCAAAGAAAGCATGTTTCGAGAGATCCATAAAACACCTCCAGGTTGAACTTGATGGGGCAAACCCCTGCTCAAGAATTATAACCGCTTCAATTTTGTAACAAAAAGGAAGCCAGATTCTTTCGAAGAATCCGGCTTCCTTTATAAAGTTGAACAACGTCCAAAATTTTTATTTCACCTTCAACAACTGATCCAAACGGCTCAAAGATTTTTCGGGATCGTTGAACAGGATGCCTTTCATGCCGACTTTTTCACAAGCCTCGATATTGACGAGCATATCATCGACAAAGACCGCCTCACTTGCGTCGACTTTGGCTTGGTCCAATGCAACTTCATAGATCCTAGCTGATGGTTTGGTCACACCTACCTCCGCCGAGATAATGACCGTATCGAACAGGTCGATCAGCTTTTCTTTGGTGATGAACTCACGCAAGCCGCTCCACGCATTCGAGATCAACCCCGTGTGGAACTCTCCGCGCAAAGATCGGATGTACTCAACCAGCTTGCGGTCAACCACATCGCCGCCAAAAAAATGGTCGCGAAAAGCCTGCATCTCAGATGCAGGCTGCTTAAATCTTTTCAGTATGGCCGCCCAGTGTGCCTCTTCGGTAATTTCACCAACAGATGCGCGCCGCGCCGAGTCACTGCCGAAAACCGCCCTGTCCATTTCATCGTAGTCCATGTTGAAACGTTCAGCTAGTTTCTGGCGCGGTGCCTGGTATTCGGTGCGCATGATGACACCGCCGAAATCAAAAAATACTGCGCGGATCGCCATTTTTCTTCGCGCCTATTTTTTCTTGGGTTCAGCGGTTTTCTTGGCGGCTGGCTTTTTTTCAGCAGGAGCTTTTGCTGCGGCTGGCTTCTTGGCAACTGTTTTTTTCTCAGACACCTCTTTCTTGACTTTTGGAAGAGGTTCGGTCTTTTGGGTGGCAGCGGCTGAAGTTTCGGCGGCCATTTGTTTGGCGGCATCCTGCCAGTTGGGGAAGAACAATTCCATTCGCTGGCGCGAAATGGAATTGGCGCGACGACAGCGCGGACAATGCGCATCGTAATGGCTTTGATGCTTTTCATTCATCGTAACGATCGCGCCTAACATTTCGGCACGGGGAAGAGCGAATGGAGTCTGACAATAGATACAACGCAGATTCATAAGAATATCCTTTCCTGTCTAACTAGTATGACTTGATTCTACACTGATTTGCCTTGCCCGCCGAACCAATTTTTAATTATTCCAAACTTCGTCCTGCGCGCAGTTCTTTTTCGTACGTGGCGAATTCACTCGCCACGTACATGCCCGCCCGCTGATACAGGCGTGTCGCGCCCGTCGGGTTGGAGGCGTCCACGCCGAGACCGATGGTGGTGGTGCCGCGTTTGTAAAACTCGCCAAACGAATGTTGCAGCAGAGCAAGTCCCAGCCCCATTTTGCGCCAGGGGCGGCGGACGCCTAGGGTGCCGATCCAGCCAATTCCCATGCGGAAGCGGTTCTGTGAATAGCCCGCAATCTGGTCTCCGTCCCAGGCGATCATCCACAAGGTTGGGTCAAAATCTGACTTGCCAAATTTTCGGTGAGACCATTCTTCGAAAGTTGAGTCGTGACTGCCCCAATGGTCGCGGAAGGCTTCGTTATCTGCCTGCCAGACGGCGATTGAATGTTCCTCTTTAACGAAGGGACACAGTTCAATGCCAGCAGGGAATGTCACAGCGGGCGGAGTCTCGTGCAATTCGGTTTCCATGCGCCAGTGATAGCGGATCGGGAAGTAGCCTTCGGTCTTGAACAGGCTGTGAGCTTGTTCATCTTTGTTGTCAATTGAACTGCGGATGAAAACCCGCACATCCGGCTCTGCGAGTTCCACTTCTGTCTGTGCGCGTTCCTCAATTTTTTTCAGCAAGGCTGTGCCAATGCCAAGTCCCTTGAATTTGGGATGCACGTAGCCGTCTGTATCAAGGTCGTAATGGTCTTTGGCGTTATAGAATTCTTCGTAGCCGACCACCTGACCATCCTGGGTTTCCACGAGAATGGCATCACGTTCGAGGTTGAAGCCTTCGCTTTTCCAAGTATTTTCCATGTCTTCAGATGTGACCGCAACCGTCGTGTCGCCGTCGGCTTCGCAGACATCGTAGATCAGCTTTGTCACAGCGTTGACATCTGCCCATTGGACAGGACGCAGGCTGAGGCTTGAGTCGAGATGCGTTTCTTTGTTCGTCATGATTAATCTCCTGCCAGTATCCAATCACTTATGCTTTTTAGTTGAATGTGGATGCTTATTTTTTATTTGAATGCGGACCACTGCGCGCAAATCTGATGCGGTGGGTTGGATGCGCTCACGACGGCGAAACTCCACCACGTCAACGCCAAGCCCCTTGAATTTCGGAGGAGCGCCGTTTTTGATGAGTTTTGCCACAGCCTCAGCATCTGCCCATTGGACAGGACGCAGGCTGAGGCTTGAGTCAAGATGCGTTTCATTTGTCATGAATTTTTCTCCAGCCACTCTTCGCGCAGAATGCCCATGTAGAGTCCATCGAATCGAACTCCATCACGCAAGCCTTCGCCGCGCGTTCTGCCTTCCAACTGAAAACCAACTTTTTGATAGGATTTCAAGGCGCGCTCGTTGTAGGCATGAAGCCCCAGCGTAATGCGGCGCAGGTTGAGTTCAAGGAAGCCATATTGCACGATCAGGCGCATGGCGTCGGTGCCGTAGCCTTTGCCCCAGTAATCACGCTCGCCAATTGAAATGCCCAGCCAGGCATCTGAGTGAGTCCACGAACTGATCCACAAGCCCACGCCGCCGATCAATTTGTCATCTTCGAGTGTGCGAACGGAAAATTGAAACGACTTCGAATTATCTTCGGCGCGTTTTTCAAGTTCTTCTTTAATTTTTTTCTCAGACCATAATTGGGCGGGGTCGCTGTCGGCCAGGCGGTGCTGTTCTGTATCTCGATCCCATTTGGCGAATGCTTTTGCCATCACCTCAGGCGATTCACTTCCCAGGCGCACCAGGGTTCCGCGATAGATGTCTTTCATCGCATCACCCCTTCGCCTGGAATTGATCGCGCCATTCGGCATTTAACAAGCCGAAAGAGAGCAGATCCCAAATTTCGCCGTCGCGGTTCAACGCCTTGCGCCTGCGGACTTCTTCCATAAAACCAAACTTCTGAAAGAGTCGGATCGCGCCTTCGTTGTAGGCAGGCACAACCGCGGTCACGCGGTAGAGGTTTAATTCGCCAAAGGCATAGCGCAGGAGCATACTCAACGCCTGCGAGCCGTAGCCTTTGCGGCGGTCATCTGCTGAACCAATGCCCAGGCGGATGTAGCCATTGCCGTTCGTCCAGTCGATCCATTCGACGAGGGCTTTTCCGATCAAGCGGTCATCTTCGCGGGCGCGGATGGTGAAGTAGAATAAATTCTTATCCTCATCCATCTCCTTTTCGACGGCTTCGTACTGCTTCTTGACCATCGCAGGTGAAAGCGGACGGGCGGGTTTGAGATCCAACAGGCGCATGAATTCGGTGTCATGTGTCCACTTGGATTCGATCTCGGGATGTGTTTCGTGGTCGATCGGACCAAAACGAACATCCTGCGCTTCGAACAATTGAGTTTGTATATCGAGCATGGTTTCCTCCAAAATAAAAAAAACGGCTACAGGTCATTGACCCAAAGCCGCTTAAGAGGGATTAAACAAAAACGGCTGCGGGTCGCAGAGCGCACCGCAGCCGTAAGGTGACGATAAAAAGTCTAACGGCGGGCAGGCGCACTACAAGAATCAAAACCAGCGTTGCTGATGAATGACGGAACGATGTAAAACGTGTTCATAAACATGGGCGTGCGCCTCCTTTTTGTTAGATTTGCTTTTCTTTCAAGCGAACAAGAGTCTATCACGCCACTGAAAAGAGAGTCAAGGGATTTTGTAAAATTGTCAGCCAAAAGTGAAAAATCAATATGCCTGATTTAAGTTGTTCTTGTGCCGGATTTTGTGCGTTTTTGTATCTGGTGGACAATGTAGGCAACTGGATAGACCAGTAAGATTATCAGATCAATTACGGCAAACAGAAAGTAGAGTTTCATCATACACCTCCAAAAATAAAATAATCTGGCACGGTTAAAGTTTTTACGTTTTGCAAGCTAATAAGTTTCTTTTTTTTATTCTACAATCCTCAAAATGCAATGTCAACGCCTGAAAACGCTTTTATATATAACTCAAACGTCCTCCCGTTTGGGAGGACGTTTGAGTTATAATTTGGTGCCGAAGGAGGGAATTGAACCCTCATTCCCGTTGGGAACACGATTTTGAGTCGTGCGCGTCTGCCAATTCCGCCACTCCGGCAATAGGACGTCGAACGACCGCAAGTATAACAAACTCTAGCTATTAAGGTCAAGTATGAAACTAGGAATTATAGGACTCCCCCAATCTGGTAAAACCACCATTTATAACGCGCTGACACGCGGCAACACGCCCACCACCGCCAGCGCAGGCCGCATCGAAGTTCACACCGCAGTTGTGGATGTGCCCGATCCGCGTGTGACTTTGCTTTCAGGCATGTTCAAGCCGAAGAAGACGATCTACACCAAAGTGACCTACGCCGACATCGCGGGGCTGGAAGCTGGTTCTGCGAAGAGCGGCATTTCTGGCCAACTGTTGAATCAACTTAACCAAATGGAAGGTTTGATTCTGGTCGTGCGCGGTTTCACGGATGAAAATGTCATGCATCCCAGCGGAAGTGTTGATCCGCTGCGCGACGTGAACAGCATGTTAACTGAACTGCTGTTGAATGACTTGATCGCTGTCGAAAGAAAACTGGAAAAGTTGATCGAGGAACGCAAAAAAGGCGGAACCGATAAAACGATCAATGCGCGCCAAACTGAACTGTTCGAGAAAATGAACAAAACTCTTTCAGATGACAAGCCCTTGCGTTTGATGGAATTCACAAACGAGGAGCAAAAGGAACTTTCGAGTTTTGGCTTGCTGACCCGCAAACCCATTCTGACGGTGTTCAACATGGGCGAGGGGCAATCTGCACCTGAAGCCAAACTTGACCATCCCAGTGTGGCATTGATGGGCAAACTCGAAATGGAAATTGCCCAACTCAGCGCGGAAGATGCCTCTGTTTTTATGGAGGAATACGGCATTCAAGAATTGAGCTTGAACCGCATGATCAACCTTTCGTATGACCTGTTGCAAGTGCAGACGTTCTTCACCGTCGGCGAAGACGAAGTCCGCGCGTGGACGACCAAGCGCGGCGCGACGGCGCAGGAATCGGCAGGTGAGATTCACACCGACCTTGCGCGTGGATTCGTCCGCGCGGAGGTGGTCTCTTACGATGACCTGACCACGCTCGGCTCGCTGAATGAAGCAAAGCTAAAAGGCAAACTCAGACTCGAAGGCAAGGAATATTTGGTTAAGGATGGCGACATCGTTCACATCCGTTCCAGTTTGTAAAAACGTTGATATGAGCCTCTGATTTTCATATAATAGGGTTGCGGATCTTTTGAGTCCGCAACCCTATTTTGCAAGGAGGACACCATGCTACTACAAACCAGCAGGCGGGGGATTGTGTTCTTTCTGTTGTTCGTTGTCCTGTTTGCCCTGGCGTGTACCCTGCCGGCGGCATCCACCCCAAACAGCCCACCTATTGTAGACTCGACCAAAGTTGCGCTTGAAATTCAGGCGACGAACATGGCTTTACAATTGACACAGGCGGCGCTGAACTCACAGCCTGCTGCCCAGCCCACTTCCACGCCACCTCAGCCAACAGCGCAGTCCGCCGCGGAGGTTCAATCAACTCCGACAGCAGACATTGAATCGCTCATCCGCTCTGCCAATGTGTTGGTCTACGAAAACACAGATGAGTACGGCATTGGCATGTGGATTCAGGATGCGTTGGACGGCATGGGAATTAAATATACCCAGACCGGTTCGTACAGCGGGCGGTTTATGGAGTACCTGAACTCTGGCACAAAATATGATCTGATCATCGTGGGGGCGGAGGCGAAGGATAGGATTTCGGGTGAGTTTTGGGATGTGATCAATACGCGTCTGACGCGCGATAAAGCCGCTTTGATCGCTGAGATTTGGTATCTTGATACCGAGTCAAACGGGCCGATCGGTAAAATTTTGGGCGGGTGCGGAATTCGTTTCCGCAAGGATTACAGTCTGGCAGATTCGATCTATTGGTGGGATTCAATGCATCCGATTTTCAACGAGCCGAATACGGTGCTGCCGCTGTTGCACTATAACCGTTATTGGGAAAACCAAACTGGAGACCAAATTCGGCTGGGCGGTTCGGGTGACGCAGTGATGCTGGCCGGACTGTCGGCGAAGCCCAGCGATGAAGGCGTGCTGGCTACCTGTTACGATGGGCGGGTGATTATCCAGACTTTTTCTGACCACGACTATGACCAGGCGGATATTATCCCGCTGTGGGAAAACTATATTCATTACACGTTGAAGAATCACTTTTTGGCTGTACAGTAAAAAACACTTAACCACAAAGGTCACAAAGTTACACGAAGGAAATTAAAAAACACGTATAATTTATGAGGATGCGATTGCATCCTCATAAATTATTTTGGAGGCAAAAAAATGCCATACACTCAGAGCAAATGGAGTTTGGCTCCGCTTTACCCTAGCTACGAAAGTGCCGAACTGCAAAACGCATTTGACATGATCGAGGAACAGGTGACATCTTTTGAAGGCGTGCGCGGAAAACTCAACCCCGATATTTCAAGTGAACAATTTATGCAAATCGTTTCCGCCAGCGAAGAGACTGCGAGGATTGCCAATAAATTGTATTCTTTTGCAGGCTTGTCTTTTACAGCCGATACGCAGGATCAAGCGGCGCAGACTTTGCAAAGCCGCGCCCAGCAATTTTTGGCCGGGATCGAAAACCGCACGCTGTTCTTCAGCCTGTGGTGGAAGGAGCTGGACGAAACCAACGCCAAACGGCTGATGGATGCCGCTGGCGATTATCGGTATTATCTCGAAGCGTTGAGACTGTTCAAGCCGCACACCTTAACTGAGGCGGAGGAGAAGATCGTCAATATCAAAAATGTGACCGGCTCCACCGCGCTGGTTAATCTGTTTGATGCTATCACCAACCGCTACACCTTCAAACTGCGCGTGGATGGAAAAACGAAGGAGATGACCGAAGGCGAGTTGTATTCGTTCCGCTACGGAACAGACCCGAAGATGCGCGCAAAGTGTTATCAGGAACAGTTCCGCGTGTATGGCAATGACGGCGTAATTCTGGGGCAGATGTACCAGACTCGCGTGCGTGACTGGCACAATGAAAATATCGACATGCGTAAGTTTGGCAGTCCCATCGCGGCGCGCAATTTGACGAATGACATTCCCAACGAAGCCGTGGATGCGCTGTTGAACACGGCACGCAAAAATGTTTCCATCTTCCAGCGTTATTTCAAACTCAAGGCCAAACATGCCGGGATGAAGAAGCTGCGCCGCTATGATATTTATGCGCCCGTGGCGCGCTCAAAGAAGAACTACGAATTTGACACCGCCGCAAATATGGTGCTGGATTCGTTCGCCGCGTTCGACCCGAAAGTTGCGGAACTGGCGAAGCGTGTCTTCGACGAGAACCGACTCGACAGCGAAATCCGCAAGGGCAAGCGCGGCGGCGCGTTCTGCTGGTCTGTCCTGCCGGAGATGACTCCCTGGGTGCTGATCAACTATCAGGGCACGGCGCGCGAGGTGGCGACGCTGGCGCACGAACTCGGTCACGCCATCCACTCGATGCTGGCGGCACATCACAACACCTTCTCGTTCCAGTCGTCGCTTCCGCTGGCTGAGACCGCATCCACGTTTGCCGAGATGATGCTGATTGACAAAATGCTGACCGAAGAGACCGATGAATCCGTGCGGCGCGACATCCTCTTCAAGCAAATGGACGATGCCTACGCCACCATCATGCGCCAATCATATTTTGCGTTGTTTGAAAAGCAGGCGCACGAAATGATTCAAAATAATGCCTCGGTGGATGAACTGTGCGCCGCGTACATGGAAAACCTGAAAGAGCAGTTCGGTGATTCGATTGACCTGAGCGATGATTTCAAATGGGAATGGGTCGGCATTCCGCATATTTATCACACCCCGTTTTATGTGTATGCCTACGCCTTTGGACAATTGCTTGTGCTTTCGCTCTATCAGCAGTTCAAAGCGGAAGGCGAATCCTTCAAGCCGAAGTACCTGAAAATCCTTTCGGCGGGCGGTTCCGAAGCGCCTGAAAAGGTGCTCGCCGAAGCTGGCGTGGATATCCGCTCGGCGAAGTTTTGGCAGGGTGGTTTCGATGTGCTTGAGAAGTTGGTGAGTGCGTTGGAGAAGTTGTAGATATTCCAAAAGACTTCCGAAGTCTCGCGAAGCGGACTATGGGCTATGGTTATTCCAAGGTCGTTTGACATCTTTTAAGTCTTAGAGCAAGGCTTAACGCGAAAAGCGCAAATTGGGCGAATTTTGGCGAAACTTAATAAAAAATTCGCGTTATTCGTTTTATTCGCAACATTCGCGTTAAAGATTTTCTGACCTTGGAAAAGCCATAACTATGGGCAAAAACTCGGAGGTCTTTTTGCCAATAAGCAGTATAATATTTTTAGAGAAATAAAAACAATTCAGTGAAGGAGAAATTCACATGCGCAGAATGTTCGGTTTTCTAATTGGAATTTTGGTCGGGGCGGTGGTTGGCTCCACGGTGGCATTGCTTCTGGCGCCTGAATCAGGCGAAAAGTTGCGCGGAGAAATACGCGAGCGCGGACAGGGCTTTATGAACGAAGTAAGCCACGCCGCCGATACACGCCGTATTGAATTGCGCGGACGGTTGGAGAGTTTGCGGGCGCCGAAGGCAGAGTAAAAGCTAAAAGCAAATCGCTAATAGCTATTAGCTTTTAGCGATTTGTAAAACTTCACAACCTTCCCCATATTTCCCTCATACTCTGCACGCGCAGAGATAATTTTTGCATTGAGACCTGCGGCTTTATGGCGCAGGTTTTCATTTTCCAGAGCGGTCAGGATCGCATCTGCGATTGCCTGCGGGTTGTTGGGGTCAACGAGCAAACCATTTTGCGCGGGCGTAATCCACTCGCGGATCGATTCAAGGTCGCCGGCAATCGGGAAACATCCGCAAGCCATGCCTTCGAGCAGCGAGTTCGGCGTGCCATCGTGAATGCTCGGCGAGACGACGATCTGTGCGCCGCGGAAAACATCTCCCATTTGCGCGTGCGAAAGCGGCGGATTCAACTGAACGGCATGTTCGATCTTCAATTCCTTCATCCATTGCAACACCTGAGATTCTCCAGCCATCGAAGAACAGATAAAACGCGCATCCCTCCGTTTTGCCAGCACCAGCGGAATCGATTTGAAGAAAGCCTCATTTTTGACATAGGCTCGAAATCCGCGCGGATTGATGATGACGGGATTTGTCACAGGTTCAATAGGTGGATAAAAAACATCGCTGCGGATTCCGCCGTTGCCGGGCGCCACCAATGTGGGTTTGTCTACGCTGAGGCCCCAGGTCTGCGCGAGGCGGATGTCACGCTCACAATCGGCATGGAGCGCGTGGACTGCGTTCATGGTCTTGCGCGTGTAATAGCTCATCAACGGCGTGGATGGCGCGTGCAGGGTAAAGTCATTGCCCCAAATGGAAACGAGAAACGGGGTTGTCATTCCAGTCAGCGCAGAAGCGGTCAACATGCCTTCGTACGGGACACGCAAGGCATGAACAAGGTCTGGCTGAACTTCCTGAATGAAGGCGCGTAATTTTTGCGCGGAGCGGGAAATTGTCAGCGGGCCGACCCACTGTCTGATAAGCGTCCGCAGCCCCAGGGTGCGGGATGATCCGCTTTGCGGGCGTAGATTCTGCTTCTTAACCGCACTAAAAGCCACAGGTGTAAACTCCAGCCGCTTAATGGGGAAATCCAGATCACAGGCAAAAGTTGAGGCGAGATAAACTTCATCGCCGCGCTCTACAAAATAGCGGATCCAGTTTTGAGAAATGGGGGAACGGCCGTCGGCCACGAAGAGAATTTTCATAGGATTCCACGATTATACTCATTGCCTGTAAACGTGAGACGTAGTATATTAGCGACATGAGCAAAGAGCGCATACTCGTTGTTGAAGATAATATGGATACATACGAACTTCTGCATTTTATCCTTGAAAAGAATGGGTTCGAAACTTTTCTGGCGATGAATGGGCGCGATGGCGTGAACGCGGCGCAAAAGCAAAAACCAGACCTGATCATCATGGATATGTCGATGCCTGAAATGGACGGCTGGACAGCGACTAGTTTGATCAAAAAAGATGCGCAGACGAATGCCATTCCGTTGATCGCATTGACGGCGAACGCCCTACCGGGTGACCGTCAGCGGGCGATGGACGCCGGTTGTAATGAATACATCACCAAGCCCATGGATCTGGATGAACTGGTAGAAGCCATACAATACTGGGTAAATAAACATTAATTCAAGGTATTTTACAAAGTGGATTGACCATTTCGCAGGTTTGACCTTGACGGTTCTGCCCGTTTCCACGGCTTGCCGTGTTAAGGGATCGGCTCACGAAATCCTGCGGGGTGTTTATAAAGAATTAAGTATCTTCCAAAAATCTTATTTAAAAGAGGAAATAGCATGAAACAAATTTGTGTCGTCGGCGTAGGATACGTTGGGCTTGTGACTGCGGCATGTTTTGCAGATCTGGGTAATCGCGTTACCGCGTTGGATGTAAATGAACAGCGCGTGGAAAACCTCAAAAAAGGCATTATGCCCATTTACGAACCCGGACTTGACGAGTTGGTAAAACGCAATGTCAACGGAGGACGCATCACATTTACGACCTCCTATACAGAAGCCTTGAAGGACGCTGAATATGCCTTCATTGCAGTCGGCACGCCCTCGGGCGAGAGCGGCGAAGCGGATCTGCAATACGTTGCCGCGGCTGCAAAATCAATTGCGGAAAATATGACCGCGCCGCTGATTATCATCAACAAATCTACGGTTCCGATCGGCACCGGAGATTGGGTCTCAGACATTGTGAAGGGTGCCCAGCCCAAGCATGTTGATTTCGCGGTTGTCTCGTGTCCTGAATTTTTACGCGAAGGCTCAGCCATTGCTGATTTTTCAAGTCCGCATCGCACAGTGATCGGCTCAACGGACAAGGATGCCGCGAACAAAGTGGCTCATCTGCATCTCCCCTTGCGCGCGCCGATTGTCATCACAGACCTGCGCACCGCTGAAATGATCAAGTATGCGAGCAACGCTTTCCTTGCCACCAAGATTTCGTTCATGAATGAACTGGCAGACTTGTGCGAACTGGTCGGCGCGGATGTGAAGGAAGTGGCCGCAGGCATGGGCTACGACGCACGCATCGGTCGTCACTTTTTGGATGCCGGTCTCGGCTGGGGCGGCTCGTGCTTCCCCAAAGATGTGGAAGCGCTGGCTTTCATGGCGAAAGAGAAGGGACTCAATCCGCGCATTCTAAATGATGTAATGGAAGTGAACAATGAACGCCGCAAAACCGCAGTTGTCCATGTGGAAAATATGCTGGGCGGCAGCCTAAAAGGCAAAACCATCGGCTTGCTGGGACTGGCGTTCAAGCCCAACACAGATGATATGCGCTATGCGCCGTCCATTGATATTTCTGAGGCATTGGTCAAAGCGGGCGCAATTGTGCGCGTTTATGACCCCGTTGCCATGGAAGTGGCTCGCCCGCTTATACCCGCTGAAGCTGAAATGTTCAAAGATTCGTACAGCATGGCAAAAGACTGCGACGCGTTGATGGTCATCACCGAATGGAATGAGTTCAAGCAGCTTGACCTCGAAAAAATAAAGAACTTGCTCAAGACTCCAGTCATTTACGACGGGCGCAACATTTACGACCCTGCAATAATGAAGGAAATGGGCTTCACCTACCGCGCCGTTGGTCGGTAGGCGGGCAATCGTCTCATAATCTGGTCGGATAGTCGGGTAAAATAATCCGGCTATCCGATTTTCATTTGCGCCAAATATAAAACCAAAAAACTATATGACCAACACCCCCCCCGTTTGTAATTACGAAGGCTCCGATTACCAAACCTCCTTTTGGGAGCAAGGCGGGCGCGAATACGAAGACCGCGCTGAAGCCATTGCCCTGAGAAGAATGCTCCCAGAAAGTGGAAAAATCATGCTCGAACTTGGCGCAGGCGCAGGCCGCAACACACCGCGTTATGCAGGCTTTGAAAAGATCGTCGTGTTGGATTACTCCACCACCCAACTTGCTCAGGCTCAGGAAAAACTGGGACGTTCTGCAAAACATATTTATGTGGCAGCAGATATTTACCGTCTGCCGTTCCGCGACAGTCAGTTTGATGCCGCCACGATGATCCGCACCTTGCATCACATGTCTGATGCGCCCAAGGCATTAAGTCAGATACGGAACGTTTTGCAGCCCAACGCCGTCTTTATTCTTGAATTTGCGAACAAACTTAACCTCAAGTCGATTCTGCGTTACTGGCTTGGTCAACAGGATTGGAATCCGTTCACTTTGGAGCCTGTGGAATTCGTAAAGTTGAATTTCGACTTTCATCCAAAGGCAATTCGCAATTGGCTGGGAGAGTTGGGGTTTTCCATCGAGCAGACCCTTGCGGTTTCACATTTCCGCCTCGGCTTTTTGAAGCGCATTATCTCCGCCAAAATTCTCGCTGCGTTGGACGGATTCTTCCAGCCGACGGGCGCGCTCTGGCAATTCACCCCAAGCGTATTCGTGAAAGCACGCTGCACTGCAACGGAAGCAGGAGCGAGACCTGGTTTTACGAGTGTTGTTAATCTGTTCAAATGTCCCGATTGCGGAAGCGAAAATCTGGAAGAGAGCAAGGATCATTTGCACTGCCCAAGTTGCAAGGCAGATTGGGCTGTGCGCGATGGTATCTATGATTTTCGTGAGCGAATAAAGTAACATCCAGTTCGCCTGGGTTGGAAGATGGGTATGACAAAACTGCAAGAACCGTTACCTAAAGTCCCTCCATTTATTACACCGCCGGTCAAACCTCCGCGCAAAAAGAATGTGGATGTGCGTGGGTTGCTCAGCATTATCACCATGCTGGTGAGCATGGCCGCGCTGACCTTGTCCATGCTTGGCGCTACAAGATTTGTCATTGATGTGTTTGATGACGGTCTCGCGGGCAGCCTGGATGGATTATTGGTCAAGCTTGTTGTGCTCGGTTTTTCATTTTTCTTCGGTTGGGTGGGCGGACTGGTCAGTATTCGTATCTTTGGAAATTTGGTTTACCCCATCGTTATCCAGATTTATGCCTGGGTCTGCCTTTTCGCGGTCAGCGTTCTTTATATCAAGATCATTCAGAAACTTTATATGCAAAAATATGATACCCTGCACTTTTGGGCATATTTACTAATGCTGTTGGGCGGGCTGTTTGTTTTGATCTGCCTGCACTTGATGATGGAAGACCACGACCTGCGTCCCTTTGCCATCCCTTTGTTGGTGATCAGCGTGTTGCAGTTGTGTGCGATCATCATTCGTTATGTTTTTGAAGCAGACCCAAATGGATGGAAGTTGTTCGGAGATTTCACGATCTTTGGCGTCATGATCTCGATCTCTGCATTAATGTTGATGCACATTGGCATCCTTTCGCCTTTGCGGGAATGGGTCAATGGACTCTTTGCCACGAGAGAGAATTCAAACCATCACGGGAACTCCGAAGAATAAAACGGATTTTTCCTGTAACTATACTCAAAACGGGCACAAATTGCGCTTTTAATCAACGGGGTTCGGCGGGCTGAAGCCCTGCCTCAGTTCATGGAAGTCCGCTAAAGCGGACTAAGCCCGAAGGGCTTCCATGTACTGAGCAGGGGTTTTAACCCCGCGAAAGGGGAAGCAGAAAACCGCAATTTGTGACCGTGCTTGGTATAAAAAGGCGTCCTTCCTAAAATTGGAAGAACGCATTTTTGATTTATTCTTTTACCAGCGGCAGTCGAATGATGAACGTGCTTCCGGTGAAATTGACCTCGTCGTGACCACTGCTTTCGACCCAGATACTTCCCTGCAAGGCTTTCACGATGCCCGACGCAATTGCCAGTCCCAGTCCGGCTCCGCCGCCTTTGTAATTTGTGCGGCTGGAGGAATGTAATTCCACGGTTCCCAGTTGATATAGTTTCTCAAAGATGATCTTGTGATGTTCGGCGTCAATCCCGATGCCGGTGTCTTTTATACGTACTTCGGCGCACCGGCCCAGGCGTGTATCTTCTACTACTTGAGCTGAGATATTAACCGAGCCGCCGTCCGGTGTAAATTTGATGGCGTTGACAATTACATGGTCGAGCGCCTTCTTGAGCAGTTCCGAGTCAGCTAACAGCGGGGGAATATCTTTTATCGCCTCATCCAAACTCAGGGTTAGGTTGCGAGCCGCGAGATCCTTCACGTAATCCTTGTAGATCAGGCGCAGGATCAGGCTTAAACTCACCGGCTCAACATGCGGATTTGTAATCTGGTTGTCGAGCCGTGCCACATCCAACATGCTGCTTACAATTTGATGCAATCGGTTTGTGCCTTGCAGAACGCCTTCGATGGCTTGAGATAACACGCCATTATTTTTTATGTTTATGTCGGCTTGTAACATGCCAAGATAGCCTTTGATCACTGTCAGCGGGGTTCGCAGTTCGTGCGCAGCCACTTGAATGAATGCAGATTTATTCTTGTCGTGTTTTGCGAGTGTGTTGTAGGCGTTGTTTAATTCTTCCACACGCTGAGAAACCATGCGCTCCATCATTTGGCTGATGCCGGTCACTTCGTCGTACAGCCGCGCATTTTCGAGGGCGACGATGGCCTGCATCGCAAACGTGGTTGCGATCAAACCATCATCATCGCTAAACGCGCTCTTCGAACGGCTCATCGCCAGCAAGCCGATCACTTTGTCTTTTGAATATAACGGCACGCCCAGCCACGAACGATCCTGGGGCAGCCAGTCTGGCTGAGACCAGCCCTTCACAGCATTCACGTCGCTGATGAGCAGGGTCTCGCCTTTGCGCGCAATGGTCTCGTAAAAACCCTTGCCATTGATTTGCAATCGCAGTTCCAAGTCATTTGCTTCTGCGGGCAATCCCTGGTGCGCGCGGATGCGCGGTATGCCATTGACATCTTCCATAAATAAAATGCCGCGATCATACGGCAGCACTTGTTGCAACTGCTCCAGTATTTGCTGCGGAAGTTTATTGACGGTAGTTAATGAGGATAGTTGACGCGATGAACGCGCCAGCGCTTCTGCTCCGCGACGACGGGCCTGTTCGGACTCGAAGAGCTTTGCATTTTGCGCCGCAGCTTTTTCTGCTACATCGCGCGCGCGCGCCAATTCCACTGCGCGTTCGCGGGCGTCGTTTAACAAACGCTCCACTTCCATTTGAGCCTGTTCGCGTTGTTGCACGAGCATGGTTCGCAGGAGCGCGCTGGAAAGCAGGTTCTTCAAGCGAACGTAGACATCCCAATCTGTCGGTCCCAACTCAGCCCACATGAAGCCGAAGCGATTGCTGGCCAGCGCCAGCGGCATGACGATGGCCGTGTAGCGGTGATCTTCCGGTGTTTTTCCACGCGGAACCAAACGCCCAGTGGCAATCGCAGATTTTTCCTGCGGGATCTGAAATTTATTTTGATCGTATTGCAAAAGCAAACGGTAACTTTCCGGCGGCGGAGACGAGATCGACCCGGGTGCGCTGACGTCGCTGTAGAACATCACGTACCAGCGCTTCAGTCCCAGCGCGGGGAAATGAGTTGAGAGCGCTTCTCCGATATCTTCCAGAGTCATGGCGGGCGCCATCGAAAAACCGAAGTTGCTCAGGACTTCTTCCTGTTGTTGAAATTGCAAACGGTGAAAAGCCTGTGCGCGTTGTGATAATTCACCGACCAACATGCGCGCCTGTTGAAATAGATTCTCTGCCCGCAGCATGGTAGTGTTGCTTGTGATGCCGCCCAGTGCGTATTTTCTGAATGTTGAAATGACGTTGTGCCACGTGGTCGAATCGTGTCCATTGCGTTCCAGCGCTTCGACCGTGGATTGCACCATTTTCAGGAAGGCATCGCTTTTGTCTGATTCGCGCAAACTGGCAAGAAATACATCCCACGTGCGCCCAAACACATCGCGATATTGAGCATGCGCCGGGTCGTTCTCAGGAATATTCGCCGCTCCAAACAATGCGCGAATAGCTGAATCACGCTTGTTTTCCAGCCTGCCGGTATGCGCCACTTCTTTTGGAAGCACCACCGCTCTTTTTATATTTTCGGGTAAACAACCACAAGACCAGCGCACCACCAAATGGGTCGGCATGATGTTGATGTCATTGACATGTTCCCCGTTCATGCGTTTTATTAATGCGCCAAAAGCCAGTTTGCCGGCTTCAGTAAAAGACTGATGTACCGTTGTCAACGGCACGCCCATCGACTGGGATTCGCTGACATTGTCGAAGCCGGTCACAGCCACACTATCCGGTACTTGAATGCCGCGCTGCTGCAAAACTTCGATTGCGCCAAATGCCATGCGGTCATTGGCTGCCGCAACCGCCTGGATGCGAAGTCCGCGCTCGTCAAGTAAAACCCGCACGGCGGCGCGTCCACTTTCGGGCGAGTAATTCCCTTCCACGACGATGCGCTCATCAAAATTAATATCGTGCGCTTTTAATTCCTGCTTGTACGCTTCGAAGCGTCGCTCCGCTTCCAGTTGCCCCACAGGCCCGCGGATGAATGCGATTCGCTTATAGCCGTGGACTTCGATCAAATGGCGGATCATCGAGCGCATTCCGCCTTCGTTATCCGCTGTATATGAAGATACGCCCTCAGCCTGAATTGCAAAAGACGCAACGGGTGTGGGCGCAAATACGCGGCAAAAATTCTTTATGTCTTCCGCTGAGGGACCATGTCCAATATCTGCGGCGAGCAGGATGCCGTCGAATTGACCTGGTTTGATCAGATCGTATAACCCGTATGAACGCCCACCATGTTCGGGCGCAGCCAGGGCTACCGGTTTTCCCCCAACAAAATAGACTACATTCATATCATGGGTTTTGGCAGCATCCAACACACCCGCCATGAATTCAGCGCCCCACGCACGGCTTAATTGCGCGCCGAGTACGGCAATTGTTTTTCGTTCGCTGGTAGTCTTTTTTATATCCATCATTTTTTGATATTGAAATTATACGTCAGGAAACTTGAATCGGGATTGTCAATTTTGTAACGAAATGGACTTGACATGATAATTTTTTGCTGTGAAGTCACGGGAGTTTTTATTTCCCGTGACTTCACAGGTACATGCGTCCGTTTGATTATGCGCGGATCATGGTAAGCAGCATCTTAAATCTTTGCACAGCCTTTAGCGCGTGTGGTTCATTGGCGGGCATGATGATGGCATCACCGGTTTTCAAGTCAAATGGCTTTCCAGAGAGGGTCACTTGTGCTTCGCCTTCCAAAATATGCACGAGTGCGTCGAAGGGAGCGGTGTGCTCGCTCAAACCTTGATCTTTGTCGAAGGCAAACAGCGTTACGTTGCCCGCCTCCGCTTTGGTGATCTGACGGCTGACCACGGCGGCATCCTGATAACTCACCATATCCACGAGGGCTAAAATTTCAGACTTTGAGGCTGTTGACATTTTTTTCTCCAAAAAAAGTATTTCGTCATTGCGAGGGCGCTCTTGTTCTTCGCCCGAAGCAATCTCCCATAATGTGACGGAGATTGCTTCGTCGGAAAAAGCACCCTCCTCGCAATGACGAGATTATGGTGGTTATTTTATTTCGAACTGATACGTTGCGCTTTTTCGAGTGTAGCGGGTGGTGCCGGTCACGATCAAAGTAGCTTCCTCGCCATCTTTCAACGAAAGCGGAATCTCTGCCAGTTGGTCGGCGCTTACTTCGATCATTTTTACCGAACTGCCGTTCGCGCCTTTTGTGATAAGAGCCAGTCTAAAAGTCTGCGGGATGATATTTTCGACACGCGAGAATCCTTCCGCCGTCCAGCCGCCATCATCCGCCTCAAAATCAGACTGATAGTTGGTTGCGCTCACTGAGACATCATCCAGCAAGAAGCCTTCGCCGGTGACCGCCGCGTCTGTAACGTATTCAAAGCGGACTTGTACCTTTTTTCCTGCATACTGTGAAAGGTCAACCTCTTCCTGTACCCAGTCGTTGGTCGTACCGTTGTAGCCCCAGCCGTAGGAATTTCCAGACGGGTTATCACCTGTTCCCGATGGCGTGGTAATAATTTGCCAGGATTCGCCGTCTTCAGAAACTTCAAGATAAAGATAATCGTAATCTGCCTCAATGTCATACCAGGTGCTGAACGAGAGATTTATAGGCTCGCTGACATTTGTGAAATCAAATTCACGTGTCAGGGTCATATCTGATTCGTTGCCAAGATTTGTGGCAAATGCGTACGAACCTGAGTTTGCATCAACCGGCAGCATGTGTACAGCGGTGGAGCCGGTGAAGGTGAGGGTATGCTCGCCGGCGCAAATGATGTTGATGTAGTCAATGCCAAACTGGTGAACGTCACGTGTCAGCGCAGATTGCGGACAATTGGAGATCGTTTCTGTGGCGGAAGTCTGCGGGGCGGCGGGATAGTTGTGATAGGTATAGCGTCCGTCTCCCACGTTGCCATCCAGCAAGTACATGGCGGCGGCCCAATCCATGAACACGTCATCGGCTGTGATTAGCTTGCCTGTTTGAGCATCAATGGCATTAAGCGTTTTGAGGGTGTCATCCACGCTGGCGAGGTCGTTCTCAGGGTTGGCGGTCAATGCTTTTGTGGCTTCCTCGCCAAAACGGTCGAGGAAGTAGGCGAGGTACAGGAAACTCTGTCCGTAGTGCGAACCAAAATCAGGGGAGTCATTCGTCGCCCAGTCGTTCAGTTGCAGGTCGGGTGATTGAACGTACTGCCAATCTGCGCCGCCGACATCGTATCCATTCAAGAATGCGCCGAGTTCGGCAAAGCCTTCACTGAGCCAGGATACGTCATTGCGGTCGGTGGGGAATTGGATCATGTGGACGAATTCATGCGCGAGCGTGCTGTAGGCGTATTCATCGCCAAGGGGCTGCGAGTCAACCAGAACGTAAGCCTCATGTCCGTTGGAATATTGACGCACCAGCGGGTTATATTCATCTGACGAGGAGAAATATCCGCCGATGTTGCTGCCAAGATTGCCTGTATATAAAACGTAAATATGCGGATCGTTGTCTACGCCGGGAGTCCATTCACTGCCGAAAAACTCGCGGTCGGTTGGGATGATCTTTTGGTCAAACTCGTTCATCAAGGCTTTCATATCGTCTTTGTTTACATTGTCGGGGTTTTCTGCCCAGAAATATGTAAGCGGTGTGATGTTAAGCAGAGTCATCTCAACTTGCGTGTTTTTATTGGTGTCAGAGTTGAGTATCCAAAAATTTTGTTTTGAGCCAACGGTTAAAGGAACAACAGGCGCGGATAATGTAGTGGCGATATTACATTTGCCCTGCAAGCGGCAAGCCAATTCATACACATCGTTTTCAGGCACAACGGATTGATTCAGTGTTTGAACGGTCTCGGGCGAGATCAAATCCGCCGACGGGCGGAAGAGTTCCGAATCACTTGTGGGGGTAGCCCCGTCAATGGGCGGGACGGGCGGAATTGAAACCTCTGTTGATGAGAATTGGGTGATTGCGTAATAACCGTATGCGGCCATTCCGGCCACAAGCACGCAGATACAGCACAATAAAACCACGATCCCGATGATGATGGCAGTCATGCCTGATTTTTTTTCTGTCTGATTGTTTTCCATTGTTTTTATTTTATCCTTTGATATTAATAAGTTTCCCCATCATACCGCTTGTGAGTGAAAGTGAGATTAGGATATTGGGGGGAGAGCGACGGGGAAAGGGATAGGGAAAGGATGAAGGATAAAGGATGAAGGATGAAAAAAAAAAGACGAAAGAGGTTTGCACCGTCTTCCGTCTCACTTTTTACTTCTTACTTTTCACTTTTTACTACTCACTAACCTACGCTTCCACTTTTTGCTTTGACTTCTTCTTCGCGGGCGCCGCTTCGGTGTGGAATATGATCTTATTGTCTTCCACGTCTATCAGCACGACCACGCCGTCTTTGAATTTTCCGCCGAGCAATTCCACTGAAAGCGGACTTTCGACATATTTCTGGATGGCGCGGCGCAGGGGACGGGCGCCGAAGGCGGGGTCGTAGCCTTCATTGGCGAGCCAGCTGCGGGCTTTGTCACTTAACTGAACCGTGATGTCGTGTTCATTCAGTCGGTCTTGTACTTCCTTCATTTGCAAGACCACGATGTCTTCCATCTGTTCAATGGTCAGCGGCGAGAACATGACGGTCTCATCCACGCGGTTGAGGAACTCAGGTCGGAACGCGCCTTTGAGCGCCTTCTCAATTTTGCTGTGCATGGCGCGTTCATCGTCATCGTCTTTTTGGGTGAAAAAGCCCAGGGTGCCGCCCTTTGTCACGTATTCAGTACCCAGGTTCGAGGTCATGATTAAGACCGTGTTGCGGAAATCCACCACTTTGCCTTGACCATCGGTCAGGCGGCCGTCATCCAAAATTTGAAGCAGGGCATTCCAGACTTCGGGATGCGCCTTTTCGATCTCATCAAAGAGGATAACGCGATACGGGCGGCGGCGGACTGCTTCGGTCAGCTGACCGCCTTCCTCGTAGCCGACGTATCCGGGAGGCGCGCCAAACAAACGGCTGACCGTGTGCTGTTCGCGATACTCAGACATATCAATGCGGACGAGGGCTTCCTCGTCGTCGAACATGAACCAGGCTAGGGCTTTGGCTAGTTCCGTTTTCCCGACGCCTGATGGTCCGATAAAAATGAACGATCCAATCGGGCGGCTCGGGTCTTTCAATCCAGAGCGCGCGCGGCGGATGGCGTCTGAAATGGCGTGGATCGCTTCTTCCTGACCAATGATGCGCTCATGCAAACGCGCTTCCATTTGCAGAAGTTTTTCAGATTCAGTTTCGAGCATTTGATTGACGGGAATTCCCGTCCACTGATGCACGACCGAGGCGATGTCATCCACATCGACTACTTCATCAAGTTGATGCTCGGTTTCCCATTTTTCGCGTTTTTCAATGTATTCAGTTTCAAGCCTTAATCTTTCAGCCTTCTTTTGCGCGGCGCGTTCGTAATCGCGTTCCAAGCCAGCTTGTTCTTCCTCGGCGCGCAAACGATCCACATCGGTCTTCATGCCTTTCAGATCGGGAGGCATGGAATACAACGCAACGCGCACTTTGGCGGCGGCTTCGTCCATCAGGTCAATGGCTTTGTCTGGCAGGTGACGGTCAGTGACGTAGCGATCAGCCAAACGCGCGGCGGCGGTCAGCGCTTCATCCGAAAAATGGACTTTATGATGCGCTTCGTAGCGGTCGCGCAAGCCGTGCAGCATTTTGATGGTGTCTTCGACGCTCGGCTCTTCAACATGGATCGGCGCGAAACGCCGTTCGAGCGCGGCATCTTTTTCGATGTGCTTGTGGAATTCATCCAGCGTGGTCGCGCCGATGCATTGCAGTTCGCCGCGCGCGAGCGCAGGCTTGAGCATGTTACTCGCATCCATCGCGCCCTGGGCGGCTCCTGCTCCGACGACCGTGTGCAACTCGTCGATCATCAGAATCACATCGCCCTTCGAGCGTTGCACTTCATCCATCACAGCCTTGAGGCGTTCTTCAAATTCGCCGCGGAAGCGTGAACCCGCGATCATCGCGCCGAGATCAAGCGCAACGACTTTTTTGCCAGAAAGAATTTCAGGCACATCGTTGTTGGCGATCTTTTGCGCAAGCCCTTCGGCGATCGCGGTCTTGCCCACGCCGGCTTCACCGATCAGAACTGGATTGTTTTTGGTGCGGCGGGACAGGATTTGGATAACGCGCAAAATTTCCTTATCGCGCCCGATGACTGGATCGAGCTTTCCCTCACGGGCGAGCTGGGTCAGGTCTCGAGAATATTTTTCAAGCGTTCGGTATTTCGTCTCCGCCTGCGGATCAGTCACCCGCTGTCCGCCGCGCAAGTCTTGAATCGCGTCGTAAACTCTATCGCGTGTCAATCCTGCGCTTTCGAGAATTCTGGCGGCGGGCGTGTTGCGTTCGGTGAGAATGGCGAGGAAGATATGCTCGGTGGAGATGTATTCATCTTTCAGGCGGTTGGCTTCCTCGTTGGCCAGATCAATGATCCGCTTGACGCGCGGCGTGATAAAAATCTGCCCCGCACCGCCGCCGAAGATATTGGCTTTCGGGCTGGCGCGCAGAGTGGCGTCCAATCTTTCGGTCAACGCTTCGGCGCTGACGCTCAATTTCTCAAGGATCTGGGGAATCACTCCGCCCGGCTGTTCGATAAGCGCCAGCAGAATGTGCTCGGTATCTATTTGGTTGTGTCCGTAGCGCTGAATGATCTCAGCGGCACGTTGGGCGGCTTCCTGCGCCCTCTCGGTAAATCGGTCAAATCGCATCATGGGGTAGTTTCTCCGTTGATGGACAATAGACCGTAGACCGTGGACCGTTCCATACGGTCCATCGTCTGTCGTCCACCGTCCAACAATGGTGGCATTATAACAAAAGCCCGATGGACGGGCTGTATGCAGGGCGTAAGAGGTGTATTAGATTTTTTAGGGTTCGCTATTTTTTCTTCCCTTTTCCTGCTGCTTTTTGTAAATTTTCCTTGACCCTAAACTTCACGATTTTGCCGATCAAGTCATAGGGAATGGGCTGATCCAACGGAAATTTTACCGACCCTTTTCCGCCCTCGTAAACAGATAACTCAGCTTTGAATTCTTCAATTCCTGTTGGCACAGGGTAAAACCCGATGTGATTTTTGAATGCGGCAAAATGGACTAAATTCCCATTCAACGTGAAAGTAGGCATTTGGTAACTAATTTTTTCTTCCGCTTCTGGCGCGGCGGCTTTTATGGTTGCCCGTATTTTTTCAAGTATTGTTTGTATTTCTTCTGGGAAGGTTGCAATGTACTCATCTGTTGAAACAAAACCAACTTTTTTGCTTTCCATGAGTTCTCCTTTTGCGAATCCTTATCCAGCAGGGAAATTCAACTGGTAAACCTGCCGAGTGAAGGATTAGCGTTTATTTTTTCCTCTGCCTGCTGTTCCACGAATAAACGCGCCAGCACCCAGGCGAAGGGCAGATGTAGGGCGCTGGGTTAACCTCCCAGCCACTTGGGTAATTTTCTTTGGGGTGGCGGTGGCGGTAGTGCCTCAGAGATCGCTTTACTAACTTCCGCGCAAAAATTTTGTGCGACCAATTCTTCCCCCATCCCAACGTATCCGCGAGCTTTAATTTTGGAATTCCCGATAAAGCCGAAGATTTCCATACCGGTATCTTTCGTAAGTATCGACATATAAGCTCTGACTTGAATTTCTTTCAGATTGGCGGCGTTCAACACAGTCTCTGATTGATCTCCTTTTCGCACCCAGATAAGCTGCTGGGATGTAAGCAGCATTCCTGTGTGGATGGTCGTATCCTGTGCGTCTTTTAGCAGGGATGCCAATCCGTCGAAATTCTTCTTCTCTGAGAGGGTTTCACAACATAGCAAGGTTTCAGTTTCCACGTCACCTAACTGATGCTCTTCGAAATAGCGTTGAATCGCCTGACGCAGTTCGGGGTGTAATTGATTTACGGAACATTCTCGTGTGGTGCGGTTATAGTCGCTCATATTTTGCTCTTTCTAATTGAGATTGCATTTAGGTCTTGCTGCTAATATTACCGCAGAGTCTTGCTAAGTAGATTGACCATTTTATAAGTTTATGGCAAAGGCTTAACGCGAATTACGCAAATTGGGCGAATTACGCGAAAGTATAGAAAAATTCGTGCTACACCTGCACTGGCCTGCGGCGCAAGTGTTAAAGATTTTCAGACTTTGAGAAAGCTGTATCCCGCCAGTGGAGGTGTCTTGACAGGCTCGACGAACTTCAAGCTGGGTTACGGCACGACTGTACTTTGCGCGCAGCGGAAGCCTACGTAGTTTGTGCCGCCTTCGGGGATATACCAACTGCGGTCGGTGGTGCGGAGGCTGTCCGCATTGCCGTACCATGACCCACCCCGCAAAGCGCGGAAAAAACCGTCTGCTGGCCCCTGTGGGTTGTCGAGCGAAGACGCGTTGTAATAGGTCTCGTCGTACCAGTCATTGACCCATTCCGCGAGGTTGCCAGCCATATCCAAAGCGCCGTACACGCTGGCGCCTGCGGGGTAACTTCCCACCGGCGCAACATTGTCGTAACCGTCATTCACGCTGATATCGGCCCAGCTCAGGCGGGATTTCACATCGGCAAAGTTCACCAGATCCCCAGCGGGATTTTGGTTTCCCCAGGGATAGGTGCGCTTGTCGGGACTGCGCGCGGCTTTCTCCCATTCCGCTTCGGTTGGCAGTCGGCTTCCCACCCAGGCGCAATAGGCTGACGCCTCTTCCCATGTGACATTCTGCGCGGGGGATTGCCCAGACCTGGACGGGGCGAAACTTGCGTACATCGTAAAGGTCACTTCGGTCTGGTCTATCCAAAAAGCATCCAGATAGACATCATGTACCGGCTGTTCGTCCGCTTCACCGAGGTCACTTCCCATGCTGAAAACACCTTTTGG
The DNA here is from genome assembly GCA_945877125.1 of Candidatus Brevifilum fermentans. GTDB lineage: Bacteria > Chloroflexota > Anaerolineae > Anaerolineales > Villigracilaceae > Villigracilis. The sequence goes on from CAMCQT010000019.1 coordinate 49,186, forward strand.
CACATAGACCATTGCCATTCCATCTTTTGGACGCGCCCAGGTCGAGCCAATATCACCTTCTGGTGTGACGGTTGGGAGCGGAGTTTCACTTGGAATTGGGGTTTCAGTGGGGAGCGGAGTTTTGCTTGGAAGCGGAGTTTGAGTGGGAGGCGGCAGAGTTGGCGTTGTGATCATCGGCTCTGTTCTGATGCAGGCTGTCAGCAGCAGCACAGTGAACAAATACAGTTTGAGCAGTTTTATATTCATGCGTAGTGTTCCCTTTGTATTGAACAATAACAAGGTTCGCGTTGACTTATTTCTCTTCACAATCGTTTAGCAATCCGCCCGTTGCCCAAAGATTCATATTGACCGCAAGCGGGCTGGCGTGGATTCTGTATGATTAAAGTATATACCCAATTTTGCGGGCATGTTGAACATGCAAACAAAGGCGTCTTCAAAACGAAGACGCCTTTGTTTGCATGTAGACTTGTATTTTTACGCCGCTGATTTTGCCTTGCGGACTGAGGGTTTGCGCTCACTGCGCCACACGTCTGCTACGTACTTTGAAGTTGCTGACGTATCAATGTGCTTTCACCAAATTTCATTGCCCACAGCAAACCCAGTATCCATTTCGTGATGAATGTTATTTTTGTTAATGCCTGCCAATAATTCTTCAAGCTTCCAACTTGGCGCAACAACTGGCGTGATGATAATTTGACCATTAACAATGGATATTTCCACAAGCGAATCGTTCACCAACTGAGCATCAAGCGCAAAGGCTTTCGGTATTCGTAAAGCGAGGCTGTTGCCCCATTTTTGAACTTTTGTGAGCATAAGTCTATCTCCTGTCAGTATCTGCAAGAGAGATACACCTTTTTGTTCAATTAATCAAGAGCTTTTGGGGAAAAGGAAACGCGCCAACCCTCCCCGCTCCCACTTGCTCCACTCGGGGACTAACGCAGCGGACTATGTGTCTCGACAGGCTCAACCACCTCTAGGCAGGCGTGGACTCTGCTTGGAACTAAACGATGAGTCTGCCAAAGTGGAGCGGACGGACGAAACAACCCTCCCCGCCAGCGGACTGTAACTCTGGGCAGACGTGGACTCTGCTTGGGAGCAGGAAAAAAACTTTTCAGTCTCTCAGACTTCCGAAGTCTTTAAGACTTCGGAAGTCTATTATTCAACGACTCCTCATTCATCCTTACCCTCCCCTCCTCAACATACGACAGACTCTGATGTCTGAAATATGAATGAGGAGGCATTGGGTGTTGTTGACATTCATTTATCCTTTTTTTTCTTCACATCTTTGAGCAGTTTCTTTTCATCGCCGTCCAACTTGCGCTGTAATTTTTTGACATCTTCCGCGGGGGGTAGTGCTTCGGGTCTGACGCCGCGTTCAATCAACATTCTGCGGACAGCCTGATTGTTTTCAACATGTTCATTGGAAATTTGGCTCTCGCCCGATAAATCTTTTTCGAGCACGTTATGGCTGGTGAGTTCTGTTGCAAAGTCCTTTGCCTTAATCGTTAGCGTTGGCAGGAAATCTGCCAACGGTCTGCCGTCGGGGATTGCCAGTTTCTTTTTCATTTCATGCGTGGAATAGCCGCCGAACAAAGCCTGATCGCCTTTGGAGCGGATAATGCCAAAGCCTCTTTCATCCACGCCGCGCTCGTAGATAATGCCCGATAATTTCTTCTCTGACTTGGACAATTTGTCACGCGCCGAGAGTCGATCCACATCCAAAAGGCGCTGTTCGATAATTTCCTGTCTGCGGGTTTGGACGGCAAAATAGGTTTGAGCAAAAGCAATTTCACTCTTGGATGGATCTCCGTTTTGCGCGATTAAATAACAGGCATAGCGGGTGAGGGCTAGATCATCAACTTCCCGTTGTCCTCCCTTGCCGATCTCGATCATCTTCCCGATGTCAGCAAAATGATCAGAAACAGGAACTCCCGCATTTTCACAGGCAACTTTGGCTTTCTCAATGGCATTTCTGAAGTTGTCCCATTTTGCGTAACCTAATATTTCCTGTAAATCGCGCGCACTCCAACATTCGATTTCGTTGTAGAGGTAGCGGGCATCTTCAAATTTTTGAAAGAGTTCAACGATCAGTTCTTGCTTCATATCATCCTCCTGAAATAACGCAATATCCTACCCGACGTTTATTCGCAGATTATAAGCCTGTGCTAGCAGAACACCAAAACTTTCATCCTTCATCCTTCATCCTTTTCCTCCCCTCTTCCACATAAGATAAACTCTGATGCCTGAAATAAGTATTGTACAACTCGGCATAGTGACCATTTTGACTCAACAGCCTGTAGGACTCAGACTTCCGAAGTCTTAAAGACTTCGGAAGTCTTCTTTCTTCAAGCATATCTTTCTATAACTTTAGTTTCGGCTAAGTGGAATTGATAAAAAAAGAGGTAATGGTGTAAAGCGTGGTAATCTTGTTTTGCGAACAAATTCCACAACACCATTACCGAGATGAATCATACCATAGCCGTTTTGAACGAACTACTTGTCGGTCTACCCATA
>CAMCQT010000020.1 GCA_945877125.1 Candidatus Brevifilum fermentans
TGAGATTTTTGTGTCCATTGGAATGTTCGAGCTAGGTCTTCCGATGTCGAAAGAAGCCAATTCGTAGCGGAGCATTTGCGTGGAGAAACTGCCCGCTTGTACCGCCTGCCAGATGCGCAGACCTATATCGAGATTCCAGATTGCGAAACCCAAAATGATAATGCTTATAAAAAGTGTGATCCAAATCAATGTTTTTTTTAGGGTCATGGTTGTGGGTGTTTTTTTATTTTACCTTAACTCGATTACGGCATTTGGTAAACCAAATATGGAGGTAAACTATATAAAATAAATATCACAGGATTTGACTTTATGAAAATCTTATCGGTAGACATTGGCACGGGCACGCAGGATATTTTTCTTTATGATTCAAATCTCGATATCGAGAACGGATTCAAACTTGTTTTGCCATCTCCAACGATGATGGTTCATCGCCGCCTCAAGCAGATGATTCTCGCTTCGCGTCCTACCCCTATCCTGTTGACTGGACATCAAATGGGGGGCGGTCCCTCGGCATGGGCCATCGAAGAAGTTGCGCGCGCGGGGATTCCAGTTTACATGACGCCCAACGCCGCAACAACGATCAACGATGAATTGGATAAGGTGGAGAAACTGGGGATAAAGATCGTTTCGGAAGAAGAAAGTAAAAAGCTTGCCCTGAGCAGTGTCGAAGGGTTAGAAGTAAAAAGTATCGAGTTGAAAGACTTCGACTTTGAATTGATCTCCAAAACTTTTGCGGATTACGGCGTTTCGTTGGGTGATCTGGCGGCGGTAGCTGTGGGGGTCTTTGACCATGGCAATGCGCCGGCGGGGGTTTCAGACAGGCAATTCAGGTTTGATTATTTGGATGAAAGAATCAAGGCGAAGAATTCACTTTCTGCGTTTGCTTATCTTTCAAACGATATTCCAAAAATGATGACGCGCTTGCAGTCTGTTGCGGATTCGGCGGGCGGGCTGCCTTGTCCGCTGGTGGTGATGGATACTGCGCCCGCGGCAATTTTAGGCGCGAACTTTGACCCAGCGGTTGCGAAACGTGAACGCAAAATTATTGTCAATGTGGGGAATTTTCATACGCTGGCTTTTCGTTTGGGAGGTGGGGGAATCGAGGGAGTATTCGAGCATCACACTGGCGAGATCGACCTGCCCAAACTGGAAAACTACATTCGCGCGTTGGCTGATGGTTCGTTGAAACATCAGGATATTTTTGATGATATGGGACACGGTGCGCTGGTGTATGGGAAAAACCCATTTGAGTTTGGAAAGGATGATTTTGATGTGGTGGTGACGGGACCAAGGCGTTTGATGTTCCAGACCGCAGACCGTGGACCGCAGACCGAAAGCCACCGTCCATTGTCCACGGTCCTTCGTCCGTACTTTGCCGCTCCCTTTGGGGACATGATGATCGCGGGCTGTTTTGGGCTTTTGGCGGCCACAGCGGAGATTATGCCGGACGTGACGGAACCAGTTTTCGGGTCGCTGCGAGGCGAGGGCAAATACGGAGTCGCTCCGTGGGATGCGTGACAATTCACAATTGAATTTATGCAAAATGTTAGTATCCCTTTTGTTTGGCAAAGATATAATCCAGAGACAAAATAATTCATCGGTAGGTGCGACGCATTGCGTCGCCCCTACAACCATAGGAGAATAAAATATGTGTGGAATTTTTGGCTACGTTACGAATAAAGAAGAAGCTCTTGGACCTATTTTGATTGCCGCAGCAGAGAGATTAACCTACCGTGGATATGACTCGGTTGGCGCGGCGACGTTGAACAGCGGGAAGATCGATCTGCGAAAAGATGTGGGCAAGGTGGATTCGGTGGCGGCGAAATATAACATCGCGGAGATGCGCGGACAGCGTGGAATTACCCAGTTAAGATGGGCGACGTTTGGGGAGCCGTCGCAAGTTAATAGCCAGCCGCATTTGGATTCAAATGGTGACATGGTTGGCGCACATAATGGCAACGTGGTGAATAACGTTGAATTGCGTTTGGAATTTATGGCGGAGGGCATGACTGTCCGTTCGCAGAATGATGGCGAGACATGTGTGCACGCGGTGGAGAGATATATCAGCCGCGGATATGAATTCATTGATGCGATCCGTTTGGCATATGGCGATCTGCAAGGTGATTATGCTTTTGTGATTGGGCGCGCGAATGATGACAAGTTATACGCGTTCAAAAAAGGTTCGGGCATGGTGATCGGTATCGGCGATGGCTTCACTTGTCTTTCGTCTGACCTGCCTTCGATATTGCCGCTCACCCGCGAAGTCATCCGCCCGCAGGATGGGGAGATCGTGACGCTGTGGGCAGACCGCGTGGAAGTGCGCTCTGTCAAAGATGGAAAAATAATTCAACGAATGCCAGAAACAGTTACGGAGTCGATGGATGCGGTGCAGAAGGGCGGGTATCCGCATTTTATGTTGAAAGAAATCCACGAGCAGGCACAAGTCGCCCGTGAGTTAATCCACTTGCTGGATGGCAGTCCCGATGTGCAGCCGTTGGTCGAGAAGATGAAGAATGCGCGTCATCTGTATTTGATCGGATGCGGCACGAGTTATCATGCGGCAGCGGTGGGTTCAGTGTACATCGCGCAACTGGCGGGGCTGACGGCGATCCCTGTGCTTGCGCCGCAGTTCATCGCGCAATACGCGCCCGCGGTTGGGTATGAAGACGTGGGAATTTTTGTCAGCCAATCGGGCGAGACCAAGGATGTGCTCAACGCGTTGGAAGCCGCCGAGAAGCGCGGCATGGCTTGTTTTGGATTGGCGAACGTGGTGGGCTCAACGTTGACGAAGGCGACTTCGTTCTGCCTACCCTTGTGCTGCGGATACGAAATCAGCGTGCCCGCCACGAAGACATTTACCAACCAGGTCGTGACGTTCCTGTATCTGGCGTATCGACTCGCGGGAAAAGATACGAGCGAACTTTTGCGTATCCCCGAGTTGATGGAGCAGACGATCGAGATGGTCGGACCGCAGATCGAAGCGATTGCGAAAGAAATCAACGAGTGGAACGACATGTATTGTCTCGGCTACGGTGCGACCTATCCGATCGCTTTGGAAGGCGCGTTGAAATTAAAAGAAATTACGTACGCCCATTGCGAAGGGATGCTCTCGACCGAGTTCAAACACGGACCGCTCTCCGCGGTGAGCAAGGGGTTCCCGATTGTCTTTGTCGCGGGACCCAACGATGTGCCGCTCATCATCAGCGGCATCAACGAAGTCAAAGTCCGCGGCGCACGGACGATCACCATCGCCGAGGAGGACTCCCGCCTGCGCGCCAACGGCGATGATCTGGTGGTCATCCCCAAGTCAGATGCGCAGATCAGCGCATTGTTGGGAGTGCTGCCATTGCAGTTGCTCTCGTATCACATGAGTGTGTTGCGCGGGTTTGATCCTGATTTCCCGAGGAATTTGAGTAAGACGCTGACGGTGGATTAGGTAAACGGACTTTGTAACGGATTCACGGATAGCAAACGGATTTCGATTTAGCATGTCCGTTTGAACTACCCCCCCGCCCTTCTCATTTTGGAAGGGCGGGGGGGTGCGTGATGGCTGTGGTGATTGTCTAAAGCCAGATTTTGTTGCAAGACGGTTTTAGCCCCTCCCCTTTAGGGGAGGCGGGGGAGAGGGCAGTTGCTTGAACGATAAATCAAAACAGGACTGTGATTGAAACACAGTCCTGTTTTGATTCCGGTTCGATCTTTATGCTCCCGCCGCCTTGAACGCCGCGCTGACAATTTCCTGAGCCTCGGCGAAAATGCGGTTGAGGTGAGCCTCGTCCACAAAACTTTCGGCGTAGATTTTGTACACATCTTCTGTGCCAGAGGGACGCGCCGCGAACCAGCCGTTCTCGGTTGTGACTTTCAAGCCGCCGATGGACGCGCCATTGCCGGGGGCATTCGTCAGCCGCGCGGTGATTTTTTCTCCCGCCAGAGTCTCGGCTTTCACATCATCGGGCGAGAGGTTTGCCAGCACCTTCTTTTGCTCGGGGTTCGCTTTGGCGTCAATGCGTTGATAGACCGGCGCGCCGAACTTCGCAGCCAGTTCCTGATAATGCTGTCCCGGGTCACGCCTGGTCAGCGCAGTAATCTCCGCCGCGAGCAGGGCAAGGATGATGCCGTCCTTATCGGTGGTCCACACCGTGCCATCTTTCCGCAGGAAGGATGCGCCCGCGCTCTCCTCTCCGCCGAAGCCGAACGAACCATCCACAAGTCCATCCACAAACCATTTGAATCCCACCGGCACTTCGTTCAACTTGCGACCCAGCGCCTTCGCTACACGATTGATCATCGAAGAGGATACGAGCGTCTTGCCAATTTGCGCGTCTGCCCGCCAGCCTGTGCGGCTCTGGAACAGATAATTGATTGCCACCGCCAGATAATGATTCGGGTTCATCAACCCGACGGAGGGAGTCACAATCCCGTGACGGTCTACATCCGGGTCGTTGCCGAAGGCGATGTCGAAATCATCCTTCAAACCGATCAGGCTCGCCATCGCGTACTTCGACGAACAGTCCATGCGAATCTTGCCGTCGTGATCCACGGTCATGAACGAGAAGGTTGGGTCAACCGCGCGGTTGACGACGGTGATATTCAGCTTGTAAACGTCCGCGATGATGTCCCACATGTGAACCGCCGCGCCGCCCATCGGGTCAACACCGATACGCAGCCCGCCAAGTTTGTCCATCTCGATCACGTTGCCCAAGTCACGGATGTAGGGCATGGCATATTCATGCTTTTGCGTGGTGCTGGCAGCGAGGGCGCGTTGATACGGGATGCGTTTGACGGCTTTCAGCCCGTCGCGTAAAATCTCATTGGCACGCTTTTGCACGATGTTCGTGATCTCGGGTCCTGCTGGCCCGCCGCTGGGTGGGTTGTATTTGAAGCCGCCATCTGCCGGTGGATTGTGCGAGGGTGTGATAACTACACCATCGGCGAGTCCGCTGGCGCGTCCGCGGTTGTAGGCAAGGATGGCATGTGAAATCACAGGCGTGGGCGTGTACCCGTCCGCAATGCGAATTTCGATTCCGTTTGCTGCGAAGACTTCGATGGTGGTGATTTCAGCAGGTTCTGAAAGCGCGTGGGTATCCTTGCCGATGAACAGCGGGCCTGTGATGCCGTTCTGCTGGCGATATTCCACAAGCGCCTGGCACACTGCAAGGATGTGATCCTCGTTGAAACTGCCCCGAGTCGAAGTTCCGCGATGACCCGAGGTGCCAAACGCAACCTGTTGCGCGGTGTCCTCTGGGTTGGGTCCCTCGGTGAAATAAGCAGTCACGAGGCGCGGAATGTTCGTTAATAGCTCACGTGGAGCGGGTTGACCTGCAAGCGGATGTGGCATGGTATCCTCCAGTACAAAGTGTTTTTCCTATTATAGCAAGATAAAATTCAGATGACTGAAATACTTATCGTATAATTGAATTTACATCTGTTTGGGTGTGAGGCAATAACTTTTTCTGGATATAGCACGTTAGTCCCCCATCAGATAACTCAGTTTTGGAGATATATATGAATCGCTTAAGATTTCTGCACATACCTAAGACAGCCGGAAGTACTTTTACTGGCTGTCTTGCATATCAATATTTCGGAAAAAGACATTTTAGTTTTACGGGACACTACCAAGCTGATATCAACCGGTTTATGAGTCTTTCTACATCGAAGAAGCAAAAGATTGCATTGTTTACAGGGCATGCACCGATTTTGACAGGCATCGATATAGCAGACAACGCCAAAACGATTACATTTTTGCGAGAGCCAGTTAGCCGTGTCAAATCTTTTATCCAACATATCGCTGAAGGGAAATCCCCGGAATACCTGACAGGTCCCTTTGATTTAGATCAATTTTTAGAGAGTGGGATTGCAGATTTATCAAACTTACAGACCCGAATGCTGATTAACAAAGGGTCTTTTATTTCGCGATCATTAATGGATACAATTTCAAAATCAGAAGCAAGAGATATGGCACTCTACAATCTATTTAATAGTGTTTCAGAGTTTGGAATTCAGGAATACTTTGATGAAAGCCTGGTTCTTTTTGCCAGATCACTAAACTGGTCAATCCCATATTACATATCCGTCAATAAAAAGAATACCAAGCGTTTGGTTGAGTTTAAACAACGACACCTTGATAGGATTGCGGAATTAAACTCAATAGATACTGAATTATATATTGCCGCAAAGGTGAAATTTTTGAGCATCATTGAGTGTGCTGATTTTGACAATGTAACACTTAATAAATTGAAACAAAATAATTCATCCGTATCTCCTCGTAATTCTATTTTGAATACACGGCATGTGTTATTTAGACTTAGACGACGAATATGGAAGTTCTACGAGGTTGCCCCGTCTTCGTGAGGAAATTGTCTGAGATAGCTAGGATAGACTGATGTTTTTGGTCTTTGAACACGATATGTTTATATCCGTGCAAAAATATTTGGAAATTGGTTACAAATGATGTGACAAGTGTCTCCGTATGTGGCAACTGAGTAAGTTTTGTTTGGGGTGAGCGGAAAATATTTCCCAGATATTTATCATCTAAATCCTATTCTTCAAAAATAGACTCAGTCACTTCATTAATGCTATACTCGTTTTATCAAACGCATGGAAAAAAATTGCGTATCGATATAATTTTTGAGTTACCTATTTGGAAAGGAAATGAAAATGACAAAGCTGATCCGCCCGTTCCTTTTTTCTACAATGATTGCGTTAGTGCTGGTCTCCTGCTCTTTCTCCTCCAACGACACCCAAACTGCGATTGCGCAGGCAACCCCCACCCTGGCTGCAACGGTGATCGAACTCGCTGTGCAAACGAATGCACCAGCCCTTACAGCGGTGGGACAGGTCATTAAATATACCTATACCGTCAAGAATGCAGGCGCAGCCTCTGTGCCTGGACCCGTCACTGTAACCGGTGCGACCTGCCCGCCACTCAACACAGTGGGTAATTCGGATGCCGTATTTGACCCAAACGAAATACTCACCTGCGCATCTGAATACACCATCACGCAAGTTGACCTGGATAGAGCCTCGGTAACCAGCATTGCCACAGCCATCGTGAACGGTATTAACTCGAACCCGGTCACAACTGCGGTTGTCAGTGCGCCGCCTGCGGTATTGAAACTAACCAAAACCGCCAACCCCGTCACCTATGACCGTGTCGGACTGACGATCACCTATATTTACGTTATCACCAACAGCGGCACCGCCACTCTGGGACCCGCTCAATTTGTAGTGACAGATACGGGAATCCCCACCCCCATCAATTGCGGAGAGGCGACTCTCACTCTCGCACCAAACGCCTTTGTGAGTTGTTCTGCCATCTATGCAGTTACCCAAGCTGATATGGACTCCGGCACCATCGCAACCAATGCAATCGCATCGGGCGGCGGCGTGGCAGCGTCACAACCGGCGAACGCCACGATCACAAAAGGCGTTGTCGCTCAGTCAAATCCAAATTTCACCGCCGGGTCAACGATCAAACATCAAGTACTTCAAGGCGAATGGCTGTGGCAGATTGCCCGTTGTTATGGCGCCGACCCCAACGCAGTGATCGCCGCAAACCAACCAACCCCAGCCGAAATTTCGCCGAATACAACGGTCACCGTGCCAAATATTGGAAGCGCCGGGAAAATCTACGGGCCGCCCTGTATCGGCACGCACACGGTTCAATCCGGAGATACCTGGGCGTCCATCGCGCTGAAATACAATGCAGACGCCGCCGTCCTGCAAATGGTTAACAAAAATATTTTGACAGTTGGGCAAGCGCTCACGGTACCTCTAAATTCTGCGGGTGTCATTAAATAAGCGACTGGTCATTTGGAATATGGATAATGAAGGTTGTAATTTCCTCTTGACATATAGATATTTATCTATATAATATCAAATAGAAGATCGTCAATATGAAATTTAACCCTGTCCTCTTTGCCAAAGCCATCTCTGATGAAACCCGTCAGAAGATTATGAACCTGTGTTGTTGCGCTTCACTTTCCGTCAACGAGATCGTGGAAAAGTTGGATGTCTCGCAGCCCACGGTTTCGCATCACCTTGCCATCTTGCGCGAAGCGGATCTGGTCACAGTCCGCGAGGAAGGCAAGCAAACTTTTTATTCGCTCAATCAGGAAAACGTCGCCATTTGTTGCGGACAATTAATGATCAAGTTTGCGCCCGAAACCGTCACCACTGAAAACCTGTTGAAAATTATCAAGGCTTAATCGGGACGAGTCTTCGGCCGAGACCTCGTCCCGTTTTTTTAGCAAAACACATAGACAAACTTCTATATAAGACAAGGAGATAAAATGACTCAATCCCCCACACCCATCCATGAGACCGTTCGCGAGCATTACGCCGAGCGGATTAAAAGTTCTTCCGCATCCTGCTGCGGCTCGGATAGTTGTTGCAGTCCCGAAAGCAATCTCTACCCGTTAGATTTACTGACCACCGTTCCTTCGGATGTAGCCAGCACCAGCTACGGCTGCGGTGACCCGATCACGCTTGCCTCGCTGACGTCTGGTCAGACCGTGCTTGACCTCGGCTCAGGCGCCGGACTTGATTGCATCCTTGCCGCACAAAAAGTCGGGGAGACAGGTCACGTCATCGGCGTGGATATGACGCCAGAAATGATCGAGCGAGCCCAAGCCAACGCGAAGCGAGTCAACTTGAAGAACGTCGAATTTCGACAGGGCTATCTCGAAAATCTGCCAGTGGAGAGCGGCTCCGTTGATGTGATCATCTCCAACTGTGTCATCAATCTTTCACCTGACAAGCAAAAAGTTTTCACCGAAGCCTTTCGTGTGCTTGCGTCGGGCGGCAAACTTGCAGTCTCTGATATTGTCACCGAAGGTCCGCTTCCTGAAGTCATCAAAAAAAGTCTGAGCGCGTGGGCGGGTTGTGTGGCGGGCGCGGTTGAAGCCGAAGATTATATCGGCATGATGAAATCGGTAGGCTTCACTGACATAGCCGTCACCCCTGTTTTCTTCGACAAGGAAACTATAGATGCCGTTCTTGCCGACATGGGCGAGGAATTTGATTTGCAAGGCATCGCGCGCGATGAGATATACAAAGCCGTCTATAGCGCAAAGATCACAGCTTACAAATCAGCGTAAGACAGGCATTACCAAATAAAAAAGTGACAGATACTTGCAAAAGTATCTGTCACTTTTTTATTTAATATTTTGTCGTTATATTTTTTGAATATTCTTCGGATTAAAAACAGAAATATGTTTGACGCCGAGCATGGTTTGAAGTTCTTGATTCAACTCAACCCAGTAAAAACTGCGGTGCTCGGAGTACGGGTCTACTTTGAAGACCACACCTTCGTACCAGCCTTCTTTTTCTCCGAACTTTGAATCAAGATAAATCTTGACCCGATCACCGATCTGAATGAGATTGCTCATTATTTATTTTCGATTCGTAAACCAGAATAACCCTATGCCAACCAGCACGGTGGCCGCGCCATTGATGATCCACTGCGGGTCACCGCGCATAAATGTGCCGGGCAAAAGATTGAGTCCTTGCATTGCCCAAATGACGCCCGCAAGCATCAGCAGAACTGAAAAAGCCTTGAGAATGGTTTTAAAGGTTGAATTCATTTTTACCTTTGATCTGTTATTTTGCCAGCGCCAGCATCGTGCGAAACGCATGATAGATCGTGACCATGTCATTTGCCACATATTCAACGCGGCGTTCCATTGTCCGTGTGGCGTGCGGCATCAGCGCGGCTTTATCTGCCATGTCTGATTGTTCAAATTTCACAGTTAAGTTGATCGGCTTGGTCACCTTGAAGGGCTTCGGCGCTTTCTTGCTTTTCAAGTTGATCACTGCCCGCTTGGCAACTTCTTCGATCAGGCTGGCGGTCACTGCGGGAGGCAGACATTCCGCAGACATGCGGCTGACCGCCTTCTTCACCTGTGCGATCTCAACCTTGTTGCCGAAAAATTCCTGAACTTCCGCGCACAGGGTTTGGTCGCCGGACGCCATAATGACTGGGACATTAAAATGACCGCAGACCGCGCCATTCAGCCCTGCTTCGCCAAAAGCCTGACCATTGATCCACAACCCAGACACACGTTCATCAGACCAGGTGTGGTCGAGGATGGCATTGACCGCGCCCATGCGCCCGTGATACCCAACGAACATCACGCCGTCCACATCTTCGTCCACACCCTGCACCATCGAAAGGGGAGAGGGCGAGCCAGAGTACAGCGTCGCGCGGGAATCCAATTCTTCGATCAAAATATTTCTTCCATTGTGATGACCATCGGTCACCACCACCGAGGTTGCGCCCCCCGCAAACGCGCCGTGGATCGAAGCATTTACATCCGCGGTCATCAATTTACGAAAGCGCGAATATTCAGCATGATCGGGGTTCACCTGATCCCAATGCACCACGCCGGTAATTCCTTCCATATCTGCGGCGATTAAAATTTTCATAGTTTCTCCTTTTTACAATTTCACTGATCGTGTAGCCAGATAGGTCTCGATGTATTCACTGAGCTTGACTTGATTATGATGGTCTTCGTACAGCCCGATGATGGCGAACCCCGCATCCATCTGCCCTGCAAGCTGGTCGGTGAGCGAGTGACCAAATTCTGCGGGACGGTCTTCCTGTTGCAAGCGTTCCATCCCGTACATTTCCACATCTGAAAATGGAATTTTTTGCTTCACATTTAATATACCGTTGTCCAAATCTTCCCAATTAAACAAATAGAATACGGGATTCATAAATCCTGCCAGCATTGTACCGCCGTGGCGTAACACGCGATACGCCTCCTTCCAGACCGGTCTGATCTCGTGGATGAATATATTCGAAACAGGGTGAAAAACAAGATCAAAACTTTCATCAGCAAAAACAGAAAGATCGCGCATATCACCTTCCACGGTGCGGATGTTCAAGCCGTCACGTTCGGCGACTTCGCGGTCACGCCCCAGTTGAGCGGGTGAGTTGTCGAAGATGGTGACCTCTGCGCCAGCCGCCGCGAGGATCGGTCCCTGCTGTCCGCCGCCGCAAGCCAGCCCGAGGATTTTGAGTCCCTGCAAAGGCGGGAACCACTCGCGCGGCACAGGCGTGTTTTCCGTCAGCACCACAGACCAATCTCCAGCGCGAGCACGCGCAATTAATTCAGGTGAAACGGGAACTGTCCACGGGTTTTTGCCTGATCGCACCTGACGATCCCAGGCTTCGCGGTTGAATGCTCGAATGTCCATTTTTATTAATTCCTTTTGTGCCAAAATAAAATAATATCGGAAGTCGTAAAGACTTCCGATATTATAAAAGGTTATGCACCTACTTGTTTTCTTCAATGATCTTTTGCACGTCGGCTGCATGTTCCATTTCATGCGGACCAAAGACCTGCACAATATCTGCCAGCGAACCTTCTTCACCCCACGGCAAAACAGATTTCTGAATTACCATTTCTTCGGACATCTGGCGCACCAAATTCATCAATTTGGCGCGGGTTTCAACATACTCGCGCACGATGTGGTCATAACTTAACCCTTCGCGGGTGCTGACTGTTTCTTCGTTGTAGACTGTCGCGCCGCGCGCCGCAGGTGTTGGCGGTGTCTCACCTTTGAGCAAGGCATTTACGTAACCGATTGCGGCATCGTCCCAGCCTGAGAGATGAGCGATGATCTCGCGGATCGTCCACAAGGGATAGATCTTGCGGTTTTTATCAACTTCAATAAGTTGTGCCATCATCATGCCGTACGAATTTTCAAGAGTTTTGAGGATTTCTTCGCGTTTTCCCATTTATATTTCCTTGTTTTATTTTGTGTAATAGAGACGCTGGCTGTAGTCACAATTTTACATTTCGCGCAATAATTTCGGGGGTTGCTTTTGCTGTCGAAACAGTGACCAACTTCCAGTTAAGGCTGAGGCGTTTTTCAAATCTGAATTTTGACAATAAAAACTCCCCGTTGATTTTTTGAACGGGGAGTCGGATGAACCAAAATCGCTTCTTTCTGGACTAGGGGCTGGGCGTGCCTTCGACGGCTATTCCTACCCAACTGAAAACGTGCTTCTCGCTGACAGCGCCTGCATTGACCCAGATCGGTTGACCCTGATCGTCGGTGCCGGCCTGGCGGACAGGGGTAATCCACCAGCGCAGGATATGCGCCACATTGTCTTTCGGGCGGTAGGATGTGGGCACGATGTATTTGGTATCTGTCACAAAATCGGTCAGGCGGCGGGTTTGGTCGGCAGTGATATCTTCCACGGTGATCTGGTAGGCTTCGGCGTCGCGCAATGTGCCAACAGATGCCCATTGCAAAGTGACCACGTCGTTTGCTAGGGTGAAGGCCGCTCCATCCGCAGGCAGAAGCAGGTTCGGGGCGGGATAGGGCGGCGGAATTGTCGCAGTGGGGGTTGGTTTGTTTGGGTCTGCCGCGCGCATACATAACGGGATGAGTAAATTCGATCCCACAAAGACGTTGTCGGTGGTTAGCCCGTTGAATTCTTTGATGGCTTGCATGGGAACGGCGTAGTTCAAAGAAATACTGGAGAGGGTGTCGCCGTCTTGCACGGTGATCGGCACGGTTTCACACGCCTGCTTGGTCGCATCCACTGGCAGAGAGGTGCTGGTTGCGGGGGGCGGAACCGTTGGCGTTGGGTATGGAATTTTGAGTAGCTGTCCTACGCTAATTGGGCAGGAAGAAGGTAAATTATTTTCGATGATAATGCTCTGGACAGAAACGCCGAAGGTAAATGCCAGTTGCGAGCAGGTGCCATCACCAGCGGCCACGGTGTAATCAAATGGCGGGATGGTGGTGGAGGTGGGGACTTCGGTGGGCGGGATCGTGGCTGTGGCAGGCAGTGTGGCGGTGGGGGTTTCGGTTGGGGTGGCGGTTTCTACGGTCTCAAATGTTCCTTCGGGTGCGCTTGCGCGCAGCGAGAAGAATGCAATTGAGGCGGCGATAATGACCACCACGGCAAGAATACCCAGTGCGGCAGGTAAACTCAATGTGACCACAGGCATGCGGCTGGCTTGCACCGATTTTTCCACCTTTTTTGCGGCTTTCGGTTCAGGCTTGGCGGTGAACTCTGTGCCGCAGACAAGACAGCGTGTTGCGTTCTCGCTCAGTCGTGTTCCGCAGGTGGGGCAGACTTTTGTTTTGCTGGAATTGGTTTCTAGGCTCATACTATAAAAATTATACCTTGATTTTTATTTTGAAACTTGGGGGGCTATCTACGTTCCCTCTACGACTACCATATTTGACCGCGCATATTGATGACGCAATGCCCGCGCCGGTGCGTATTCGGGAGAGTTGAGCCAGCTTTTGGACTGCTCCACAGATGGGAATTCAAGAATCACAAGACGCTTGGCTTGCCAGTCGCCTTCCAGGGTTTCGTTCGCTCCGCCGCGCGCGATGTATTTTCCGCCGTACAATTTCACGGTTTCGGGCGCCATTTTGGCATATTCCTTATAGCCTTCGGGGTCGGTTACTTCAATATCTAGAATTACATAGGCAGTCATGGTTTGTCCTTTAATTCTGTTGATGGTTTGGGCAATGTGATTACCAGCACTTTGTCCACGCGGCGGCCGTCCATGTCCATCACTTCAAAGCGGAATCCGTTCCAGTCGAAATTGTCTGCGGCTTGCGGCACTCGTCCGAGCGAAGTCATCATGAAGCCGCTTAATGTCTCATATTCGTCTTCATGCGGAAGCGCTTTGAAGTCAAAGAGTTCCTTGAATTCGTCCACTTCCAACATGCCGTCCAACAGCCACGAACCATCCTGTCGTTGAGTGGCTTGCGGTTCTTCGAATTCCATCACCCCGACAATTTCTTCCAAAATATCGTTGATGGTCAGAAGTCCCTGCAAGCCGCCAAACTCATCCACGACCAGCAGAAGTTCTGTGTTTTTTTCTTTGAATAATTCCAGCGCACGCGAGGCGAACATGGTTTCAGGGATAAAAAACGCCGGTTTGAGCAAGGCTTTCAGGTCTATCTCTTTGCCTGACAAACTTTCAACCAACAGGTCGCGTGATTTTACAATGCCGACGATGGTTTCAAGCGAATCTTGTCTGACGGGAAAACGCGAAAACGAGCACTCCGCAATTTTTTGCCTGATCTCTTCGATTGAATCTGTGACATCCAGCCAGACCAATTCTGTGCGCGGAGTCATCAATGAATAGACGCGTGAGTCGCCGAGGCTGAAAATCCCTTCGACCATATCCTGTTCAGCCTCCTGAAAGACTCCCGCCTGTGTGCCTTGATCTATCAGGAGATGGATTTCCTCTTCCGTGACAGGCGGCTCCGCAGAAGGGTCCACCCCAATCAGGCGCAGTACAAAATTTGTTGCCCCACTTAAGAGTTTGATTAATGGCGCAAAAACCTTTGAAATGAAAAGCATCGGTCCGGCTACCAGTTGGGCGATTTTTTCAGGATTATTAAGACCAAGTCTTTTTGGAACCAGTTCACCCAGCCAGATGGTCAGGATGGTGATGACCACCACCACAATGCCCAGTGAGATCGAAACACTGTATTCGCCGATATAGGGGACGTTCTGCAATGTGACTGCCAGTGCCTCTGAAATTGTCGCGCCGCCGACTGCGCCTGCCAGAACCCCGATCAATGTGATGCCGATTTGGATGGTGGACAGAAAAATATTCGGGTCTTCGATCAACTTGAGCGCCAAAGCTGATGATTTATTGCCCTCGCTTGCCTGTTGTTGCAGGCGCGCCTTGCGTGAAGCGACCAGCGCGGCTTCTGACATGGCAAGGAATGCATTTACCAGGACCAGAATAAAAATCAATATTATTTCATTGGCGATGCTCATGGTTTCCTTAATTACTTGATAATCTAAAAATCAAAGTTATTTTTTCACACTTAAAGACATTAAGCCGCGAAAATCGATTCGCGGCACAATATCTCTTTCGTCAATTGGGATGAACGAATTACAACTGGGAGAATTGCATAAATCAGGTTCTATGGGGATTTCTGGCATGATGTTTGTAACATAAAGGCTGCTCAGTTCTTATTGTACCTGAAAGTTACTTTTTCTCATCAATTTTCTTTTCGATATTTTTCAGGCGTTTGTCCATTTGCGTGTAAAACCTTTTCCAGATTACAGGCGCAACAAGCAGTAACAGGATAATGCCGCAGGTGAAAGCCAGTTCCACCACGCTGATATGAAACATTAGGCGTGAACCTCAATCCCTTGTCCCGCGCAGACTTCGCCCACGACCCAGACAGGTTGATTTAATTCCTGTGCGCGTTTTTGGAAGGCTTCCAATTTTTCGTGTGGAACGCCCAACAGCAAGCCGCCGCTGGTCTGCGGATCGAAGAGCAGCATCTCGGCTGGCTCGCCAATTTTTTCATCAAATTTTGCCGACCCGCCTACGTGCGTTTTGTTATCAAATGCACCGCCGGGGAAAATTCCTTTTTCGGCATATCCACGCGCGCCGCTGAGTAGAGGAATTTTTGAATTTTCAATCGACAACATCACACCAGATGCTTCTGCCATTTCCAACCCGTGACCGAGGAATCCAAAGCCGGTGATGTCTGTCCCGCCGCGCAGGTTGAATTCCACTGCCAGTTGCCCCGCAGTTTTATTCAGGCGCGACATCCACTCGATGGCTTCTTTCACGTCACTCTCTGAGGCTTTCTCTTGTTTGAGCGCGGTGGTCGTCACGCCGCCGCCCAAAGGTTTTGTGAGCACGAGCGCATCGCCGATTTTCAACCCGCCTTTGGAAATCATCTTACGCGGATCAACAAACCCGATCACGACTAATCCGTATTTTGGTTCTTTATCTTTGACCGTATGCCCGCCGGCAATGACCACGCCCGCTTCGCGGGCTTTTTCAGCGCCGCCGCGTAAAATTTCACTTGATATTTCATCGGGCAGGTTGTCTGGCAATGCGGCGATATTCAAGGCGAGGAAAGGCTGTCCGCCCATGGCGTACACATCTGAAAGACTGTTTGCCGCGGCAATTGATCCGTATTCGTAAGCCGTATCCACAACCGGCGTGAAAAAGTCCGTCGTGACCACAATCGCTTTGTCTTCACTTAAACGCCAAACTGCCGCGTCATCGGGTGAGTCAAGACCAATCAACAGGTCTGGGTACGCGGCGGGGTCGAAAATATTTTGTAATGGACGCAGAACCTGCGTCAGCGCGTCGGCGCTTAATTTAGACGCTCAGCCCGCGCACGCCGAAAGCGTGGTCAGTCGAACTTCGCGTCCAGATTGTGGAATTGGCATAATAAACTCCAAGTGACAGTCACCTTTAAGGTGACTGTCACTTAACTTAAAAGCTACGGCGCCGTTGTATCAGGCAGCGGCAAAATGAACTGATTGCCGCTGGGAATGAAAATGGTCTGCACACCGGGCGCAAGTTTCAAAATATATTGATATTGCAGCAAGGTGGGCGAGAGTGATTCTGCCAGTAATTGATTCGCCTTGGCTTCAGCCTCAGCCTGAATCAAACGTGCCTCTGCCGCGCCTTGTGCCGCGATCACTGCCGCATCGGCTGCGCCTTGAGCCACCTGGCGTGCCTGCTCTGCTTCCTGCTTCTTTGATTCAACAACGAACTTGGCTTGTTGCGCCTGCTGTTCGGCAATTTGTTTTTGCTCAACTGCCGCGGCATATTCATCGCTAAAGCGAATATTGCGCAGCAGGAAATCAGACATGATGATGTTGTTGGCATTCAGGTTCGTTTGAATCTCATCACGAATCGCAGTTTCCAATTCGGCGCGTTTGGTGCTGACAAGTTCCTCCACACCAAATTGTGAAACCGCATCACGAATGGCCGCACGCGCAACGGGGCGCACTACATTTTCTTCATAGCGGTTCTGCCAGACCGTATGCAACTGAATCAATTGCGTGGGGTCTACCGCATAAATAACCGAAGCGTCAATGAAAATCTGCTGACCATCTTTTGTTCGCGCCTGAATCGAATCGTCACCCTGTACAGCGCCTTCACTGCTGGCAGATGACATGGTGTACGTCTGCCGCGAAATGGAATACTTTTGCACATTCTCAATGAAAGGAATGATCCAATGTAAGCCCGGTGTCAACGCCACCTCGCGATAGCCCTTGGGTGCAAACGCTGAAATCACCACTCCGTACTCATTGGCTTGCAGGAAAACCAACCCCGCACCCACTGTGGTCATCAAAAGCGCCACAACAAGCAAAACAACCACGAGCGAGGTTAATCCCTTTGCCGGTTGGTTGCGACCGGCTCGTACAAAGATCATCACCAACACGCCAATAAACCCAATCCAGGCAAAGGATGCAAGTCCTTGCAGTAAAGTTGAAATATTCATAGTTTCCTCCGAAACATAATTTTTCATGATTATAACGCGCTTGCTTATGCCCTCAATGCGTGTTAATATTTCTCCTATGAAAAACGGTCAAGGGCAACTATCTGAAATTTATTTGGATTCTCGCGCGCAGATTTTGTGCCCGCCCGATCTGATTCCTGCCCCCGGGCAGTATATCCTCGCCCACGCACGCGGATCAGGCTCACCGTTGGCTGTTCCTGTTTTCTTCAGCGACTCTGCCCCGAATGGATTTCGCGCCGCGCCGTTTCTGCCGCTTGCGTGGAGACCCGGCACACAGCTTAACCTGCGCGGCCCGCTCGGGCATGGATTTTCAATTCCACCGTTTGCGCGCAAAGTGGCATTGATCGCATTTGATGAGTCACCCGCGCGTTTGCGTGGATTAATATCCATCGCGCTCAAACAAGATGCTGAAATTGTTTTGGTTTGCAACTCGGCTATGGATGATATTCCAGAAGCTGTGGAAGTTCAGCCGTTGCAGGCCATGACCGATATTTATCAATGGGCTGATTATGCCGCGTTGGATGTGGCGCGCGAGAATCTGAATCAGCTTGGGAAAATGCTTGGGGTGGGGGGGCAGGCTAGGGCGCCGCGCGAAGCGCAGGTTTTAGTCCGCGCTCCCATGCCGTGCGGCGCGCTTGCCGAATGCGGCGTCTGTGCGTTGACCATCCGCCATGAATGGAAAATGATCTGCAAAGATGGTCCTGTTTTTGAGTTGAATTCAATTTTAGCCGCGTAGGAAAGGATCGGCATTATGGCAGTCACAATCCAAAAAAATGGACAAATTCAAATTACTGAGCAGATGTCAACGGGTCTGCGTGTTTTTATTTTCATTGTCGGGCTGCTGCCGTGGAGGGCGCCTTATGAACTGCTCATCAAACCTGGCTGGACTGGTTTTCATTTCACAACGATTTTCTTTGTTGTCATTTCTCTCGGAGCAATTGCCGTCAGTCTGGCATTCATCGGCGGAGCTATCTTTGGGCTGAACCAAATGCTGACAATTGATCCTGCCAACCGCACCATCACCCACGCTTACGAATCTGCGGTTGTTCCTGTACGAGTCAGGAAATATTCCTTCGAGCAATTGCAGAATATTGAAATCATGACGCACACCTGGGATAGCGGGCCGTCAACCTATGGATTGAAGTTTACATTTAGCGATGGGCATAAAACCGAACCGGGGTCCTTTGATTCGCAAGAGGAAGCTGAAAAAATGAAAGAAAAAATCGAGCAATTAAAAGGGTAAAAAGACGTAAAAAAGCAATGACCTTCGGCGTTCTTGTCTGTGACGCTTGGCACTACTCACAATTGTCCGAAAACGACATAATCAGGGCAGCGGTAATCCCGCTAAATAATGTCCGACTTCTCGTATAAAAAGGAGACGCAATGCCTGCTAAAGGTTGGATCGAAGTCAGTGATAACTACTGTAAAGGATGCGAACTTTGCATTAGTGCATGTCCACCAGGTGTGATAGAGCTTAATATGTCACACCTTACCCCCAAGGGATACCACCCCGCGCACACGTTCAAGGACGGTTGCACGGGGTGTGCTATTTGTGCACTGGTTTGTCCCGATGCGGCGATCACGGTTTATCGTGAAACGACAAAAGTTGTGGTGATGCCGATTGAGACGTAATAAATAAAAGGATGAATGATGAAGGATGAAGGATGAAAAAGACCTTCGTGTACTTTGTGTTTAATGATTTTTTACGGAGATAAAATGCCAAAAGAATTATGGAAAGGGAACGAAGCGATTGCTGAAGCCGCTGTACGTGCCGGGCTGGATGCATACTTTGGTTACCCAATTACCCCTCAAACAGAAATTTTAGAATATCTTTCGCGGCGCATGCCTGAGCTGGGACGCGCCTTTGTGCAAGCTGAATCAGAACTGGGCGCGATCAACATGGTGTACGGCGCGGCGTGCGCAGGGGTGCGCGTCATGTCGTCTTCATCCAGCCCGGGTATGAGTTTGATGATGGAAGGCATTTCTTATATTGCAGGCACAGAAGTGCCGGCGGTATTGGTCAATGTGATGCGCGGCGGGCCGGGACTTGGAAACATTGCACCGGCGCAGGCAGACTATAACCAGGCTGTCCACGGCGGCGGACATGGCGACTATAACCCGATCGTGCTGGCTCCTGCTTCTGTGCAGGAAGCGATTGATTTAACGGTGCTTTCCTTTGACCTGGCAGAGAAATACCGCGCGATCTGCATGGTCATCCTCGACGGTTGTGTGGGGCAGATGATGGAGCCGGCACAAATGCCCGAGATGCGCCCGCTTCAACGCGCCAATTGGGATTGGGCAACTGACGGCAAGATGGGCAAACGTGAGCGCCGCATCCTTTCTTCTATTTACATTGAACCCGTTGACGAAGAAATTATGAATCTGCGCCTGCTTAATCGCTGGCAGACCATTCAGGCGAATGAAGTTCGTTACAAGGAATATTTCCTTGACGACGCGGAGATAGTGATCGTCGGCTTTGGGACGGCGGGACGTGTGGCGTTATCTGCTGTGCGTGAAGCGCGTGCCGAGGGAATTAAGGTGGGCTTGTTAAGGCCGATCACTGTCAGCCCGTTTCCTTCTGAGGTGATTGACCAGCTTGCAGGGCGAGCTGAGGCGTTTTTAGTCACAGAGATGAACTCAGGACAAATGCTGGAAGATGTCCGTCTGGCTGTGCGCGGACGTGTGCCCGTCGAATTTTATGGTCGGCTGGGCGGCGTTGTTCCATTCCCCGATGAGATACTAAATGAAATTCATCGCATGGCGAAGACCAAATTAAGCGCGAATATTCATCCGCGTGACGCGTGGCTTGAGAGAATGGCGCACGTAACTGCGTAACCACCCTCACCCTAGCCCTCTCCCAAACGGGGAGAGGGGATTAAGAGGAAAAATGGCAACTGAAAATTTAGTCTACGAAAGACCTGAAGGTTTTACAGATACGCCCACTCATTATTGCCCGGGTTGTACGCATGGCGTGGCTCATCGTTTGATCGCGGAAGTGTTGGACGAGATGGGTTTGATTGAAAAAACGATTGGAGTTGCGCCTGTGGGCTGTTCGGTGTTTGCCTACAATTATTTTGACACTGATTTTGTCGAAGCGCCGCACGGACGTGCGCCCGCCATGGCAACGGGCATCAAGCGTGTGCTGCCCGACCGAATCGTATTCACTTATCAAGGTGACGGCGATCTGGCTTCAATTGGCATGGGCGAAATTGTTCACGCCGCTGCGCGCGGCGAGAATATCACCGTGATCTTTCTCAACAACGCCAACTTTGGCATGACCGGCGGACAAATGGCGCCGACCACTTTGCCCGGCATGAAGACCACATCTTCGTCAAATGGGCGTGATGTAGAAACGCAAGGCTACCCGATTAAGGTTGCCGAGATGCTTTCGACCTTGGATGGCGTTGGTTATTGCGTGCGCCGCTCACTGCATGACCCGAAGAATATCCGCATGGCGAAGAAGGCGATCCGCATGGCGTTTGAAACGCAAGCCCGCGGACTTGGCTTCTCGATGGTCGAGTTGCTTTCCACGTGCCCAACGAACTGGGGCATGACACCGGTCAACTCGTTGAAGTTTGTGGAAGACCACATGGTTCCCGCATATCCGCTGGTAGATTGCAAGATCAGCGATGCGATAAGGCAGATCAAAATATAAGGATGAAGGATGAAGGCAGAAGGATGAAGCAAAAACCCCTTCGTGTACTTTGTGTCCTTTGTGTTTGAAAAAGAGGAAAACACATGCAAAAAGAAATCATCATCTCAGGTTTTGGTGGACAGGGCGTGCTGTTCGCGGGTCAGGTCATTGCTTATGCGGCGATGGACTCTGGTATGGAAGTGACATGGATCCCATCTTACGGTCCTGAAATGCGCGGCGGTACGGCAAACTGTACCGTGGTCATTGCTGACCATGAAATTGGTTCGCCGCTGGTGAAGAATCCGCCGCTGGTAATCGCGCTGAATCTGCCGTCGTATGATAAATACGAACCCATGATGCAAGTGGGGGGCACGTTGGTTGTCAACCAGTCGATGGTAGACCGCGGCGCAAAACGTGATGACATCAACTCGGTCTTTGTTTCAGCCAATGAAATTGCGGAACAAATTGGTGACAAGAAATTAACCAACATGGTGACCGTTGGCGCGTTGCTGGCGGCTCTACCCGAAGTGACAGTTGAAGCGCTGGAGGCTGCGCTCAAGGCACATCTGCCCACGCGGCATCAGCATTTATTGCCGAAGAATTATGAAGCATTGCGCCGTGGATTTGAATCCGCGAAACAGCAGATGGCGGTTGCTGCGTAGGGCAGTAATCAGTAATCAGTAATCAGTAATCAGTGAGGGGTAATTGGTGAATAGAAAACCCGCCTCAATATGAGGCGGGTTTTTTGAGCGGATCTATTCCATAAAGACAACTTTTGGTCAGGTTATTTTTTTGTTTGTTTTACTCCAGCGATTTTGGTCATATTCGATCCTGTTGTTGCTCATCGCTCTTTCCCATAAATTATCATGGGCACGCTGATCAAAATATGCCTGTCCGAGTTTTTCGCGGATGGTACTTTCATCATAATCGCGCAAAGTGGTTGGCGCATTGCGCTCCACCAAAAAATTCCTACCCTCGAATTCTTCAAGCGAAGCATCGTTTTTCTCCAGCCATTTCTGTATTTCAGCGCCATTTTCCATCAACCATTGCTCATACGACAATGGATGGTCAAGCCGCCACACTTCAAGTTCGGGCAGATTCTGTTCTCCAGACTGCCATTTTTCCATGCACCATTCCTGATAACGCTTATTAACTTCTGCGTCGTACTTTGAATGTAGAACCTTCTCCTGGTTTTCCTGGAGCCACTTCTCAGGGTTGGGATAATCCCCATAGTTTTTCAAAATCCACGGGCGGTAGTTTGGGTCCCGTCTGGCGCGTTCAAGAACGCTTGCGTGGATAATCGGCGGGCCAAAGGTCTCAACCGCTTTTTTATCCCACACTTTATCTCGCTCTCCCGCTTTATATACTTTGCCAAAACCTGCCCGCGGCGGATGATCAATATCAGTTGCGTCTGGTGCGACACAAAAGTTCCAATATTTTCTGGAGCCAAGATAAAATCTAACTCCGTGCGACAATGCTTTTTGAACCATCCACTCCAGAGCGATATCAGAAAGTCCAGCCTCTGCAAAGCCTCCGCCTACATCAGTATGTGCTCCGCTGAACCATACTTGTTTGATCTTCTGTTTGTTCTCGTCGCCATATTGATTCCAAATTGTCGGCCAAAACCATTCGCGATCATCGTCAATTGCCAGGGCTTGATAGGCATTTCTGACGCTGCGGTGCAGCGCAAAATCGTGAAAACTGAACTTCCACCAGGGCAGGCGATTTACAACCAAACTCAAACCAGCCAGCGGAACAACTCCTAAAGCGGGGACTGTATCCCAAACGCCCAGGAATTCAACTTCAACCCACATATTTGGATGCGCAATTGTGAATTGATTTGCCTTGTCTTGCAGGTCTTTACGCAAGGCTTTATAGATTTGATATGACGTATCATTGATAATTTGATTCCCGCTATCAATCAGTTTCTCTATAACTTTACGCGTATCCTCTTCGAGGATCGTTTCTTTATCCTGTGTGATCGGCTGAAGTCCGGATTCATACAACTCAAACGCCTGCTTGATCAACGCCGAGCGTGATTTTGGGAGTATGCCAAAATAGTGAATAAAACTGGATAGGCTTCTTACAGTTGCAGCTCCGCGGCTGAAACCGAATAAAAATATTTTATCCCCGGCGTTGTAATTTTCAAAAATAAAACGATAACATTGAACAATGTTTTCAGTAAAACCCACCCCAAAAGCATTTCCGCTGATTTTCCTTGAATCAGTTCCCACTCCCTGCTCGTAATAAACGATCTGATTCTCAGTACGGTCTTCAAGCATTCTATAAAGCTTATAGACATTACTGTCATGACCTGCTCCGCCATCCTGTCCTGTTCCATCTGCAAGAACCACGATATTTTTTGGCATCACATTCTCCTTGCTTGCTCTATATTAATGAGTAACTTTACACAAAGTGTACCGATAAAATAAAAAGTGATTATACTCCCAGCTCTATTTAAGACTCGCAAATTTTTTTGAGCAAATATTTATTGAGGATCGGTGGAAGCAATTCTTTTATATAATTGGCTTCGACTCATCATAATAAAACTTAGAAGTAGCCTCCTTTACTGTTTGAAAAATCGTAAAACCAGAACCATTAAGTAAATCAAACTCATTTCAATCAGAACAAGGAGAATCGCTATTATGTACGCAAGAAAAACATTATTACAGATCATTGGGTTGACATTCATCATTTGGCTATTGACCGCATGTGGAAGCGCGCCAACTGCGCCGGCCGCAATTGATTTTACAGGACACTGGGAGGATGCCTCATCTGCTTTTAGTCTGGATTTATCTCAAACTGGGGAACAAGTGCAGGGCAGTCATGTGGTTGTCGCCCAACAAGGAAATAAAATCGATTCCCTCGATAATTCAATCGAAGGAAATATTAATGGACACCTGGCAAACATCAAATTTCGGAGTTCTTTTTCCGCAAATAGCGGCGAAGCTCAGATCACTTTCATTGATCAGAATACGATTTTTTGGAAGGTGACAACCCCGCCAGATGGGGAATATTATTTGCCGGCTCAGGCTACGCTGATAAAGAAAGCCGCCGCCAATCCCGCGTCTGCCGAAACCGGCACGATCACGGGATCAGTGCATTTGGTTGCTCCGCCCACGCCGCGCATGATGGTGTATGCGGTTGATCCAACAACTGGCGCATGGGCATTCACGGAAACTCAAGCCACCGATGGTGAAGCCCCATTCAGCATTACCGTGCCGACGGGGACTTATCAAGTATTTGCCGCTGTTGCCAGTGATAGTTCAATTGGAGTGGGCTATACCATGGATTATTCAACCCTGGCGACCATCACAGTTGCAGCAAACCAGACGGTATCGGGCATTGAGGTGAGGCCGCCCAGTCAGTTTGAGTGTGGAGCCACGATGGGCTATCCCGCTTCCCCCGACGGACGCTTCACGGGAATGCCTGGTCCCTCAGCAGAGTGTATTGCCTCCCTGACGCCCGCCGCAACCACCTCCCAGCCAGCAGAGGATGTCCGCATCCAATTTCAGCCGAATGCCACCAGTTGGTACACCCCTGGTGATCTGGCTCCCGGTTCCTCGATACGCTTTGTGCTCTCCGCTATGCAGGGTCAACAGATGAATGTCAACTTGACCACCGAACCGGCTGAAAGCGCCGCCATGACTATTTCGGGAGCAAACGGTGATGGGTACACGTTCAACCCTACAACCAGTTGGAGCAACATATTATCTGTCAGCCAGGATTATTACATTGACGTGTTTTCAACGTCTCAGCAAAGTATTAACTATCAACTAAGCGTGGAAATTCCTGTTGCCATCGGTGTCCCAGCGTCAGCAGGGTCACAAAAGATTGCCAAAGACCAACCGATTCGCTTTGACGTGGGACCACTGGATTTGGAATTGAATGGCGCTGTGATCAGCGGCGAGCGTGACCGCTACAGCCTGAGCATGCTTGCGGGTGAAATATTGGATGTCCAAATTACGTCGCTTGAAGGAAATGCAGTCTTCTCCATTTTGGATGTGAATCAAGTTCCGTTCCCTGGCACTGAGGAAGGTAAGGATGCGATCCAATGGGCAGTTCCCGCCCCTGTGGATGGCACGTATTCCATTCTGGTTGGGTCAACGCGCGGCAATGCTACATATACGCTCAAGGTTAAGGTGATTTTGCCGTAACAATAAAGATCAATGGTAACAAGTGCGGGTGTGTTGCTGTAACAAAGAAGGCAACATACCCGCATAGCCGCAGTCTATGTTGATTTGTCTAACGGATTAATGTATAGTAGAGGCTGATATTAAATTCTTTATATTTTATTGGAGGCGACTATGACTGACGACAGAGTTATAAAAACACAAGATCATGCCGGGTTCATGACCTCGGTGAAGACCAGTTTAAGCATTGCGAAAAATAAGACGGATGGCATTCGCAAGGCAAATTCTCAATTATTTGTGGCGAATGTTGTCTCGCCTGCTGCGGCAACACTTTTGGCGGCTTTTACCGCCGCAATTGGCGGAAATCAAATATTTCAACAGGCAGCGGCACAAGCCAATGACGGTGGTTGGAGACTCGCCTGCATCCTTGTTGCAATTTTCAGCTTTATTGGAACCGTGAGCAGTATGTTCAAAAAACAATTTGATGATCGACTCGCACAAGGGAATCAATGCGTTGGACGATTGCTTGCTCTTGATCTGGCAATAACAACAGGAAATAATAGTTGGGAAGAAATAACCAAAGAATATGGTGAGATCGTCAGGGCTTTCCCCGAATTGATTAGTTGAAATATCATGCACATCAAGACCAAGCCCGTCTTGTTAAGAGACAGGCTTTTTTTATTTGACCGCTTGTGTAAGTCTTACATCTTTGCTAACCTGCACCATCGCCTTCCGCAGACTGTCCAAAACGCAAATTAGACTGGTTATGGATTATTTCCCAAACTCCCCCAGATTGTTAAGATGAAAAAAATCACAAAAGGACTAAAATCCTTTATAATCAAAATCAGCCAATAATTTTGAAATGATATAAACATGGGCAATTCATATCCAGCTCCCCGCATATTCCTCAGTGAATATGTGGCTAATTAACGCTAGATTATTCCACAAGCAAAGAGGTAATTTTTTATGTCCCTTCATTTCGCTTTTTTGGTACTCGAAGAACATCCCTACGGACGGGAGATGTTGCGTATTCTGCTGGAGAAAGATTTGGTTCCCAGCATGATTATTCAGGAAGTATCCGAGATAGGCGATGTGGAACGCGAGAAATTTCTGACGCGGATGGCTGGTCAGCCTGTGCCTCCGCGCTTGACACAATTAATTGCCGGGAAGAAGATTCCCGTTTATTGCGTAGCCAATCATAACGACAACACTTGCAAAGAATTACTGGCCGCCGACAAACCAGATGTTCTGGCGTTGGGCGGCACGCGCATCATCAAGCCGCAAATTCTTGAAACGCCCCGCCGCGCCACGGTCAACGCACACCCCGGTTTGCTCCCCTTGTTGCGCGGATCGGCTTCGGTGGGCTGGGCATTGTATAAAGACTTTCCGCAGGGAGCCACTGCTCACTTTATTGACCCAGGGATTGACACTGGCGATATTATTGTCAAGCGTCAGCTGCCTGTATATCATCACGATACCTACGAGAGCATCAATTATCGCATTGCGCTGCTCTCCGGCGAATTGATGGCGGAATCACTGACTTTCCTTGCTAATGGAGAAGCTCCCCGCGAACCACAAGATCGCAACGTGGGAGAGACCTTCAAGGTTATTCCAGATGATTTGCTCGAAGAAGGCAAACGACGCCTGGCAGAAGGTCGCTATTCCCATTTTGTGGATTAACATTCCTGAAATTTGATTTGGCGGGTTACAAACCCGCCCTACATCTGATGAATGAATAAAGGTTACTTAATGAATATTGATATCTCCCGCGATTACGCCTGTCAACTTGACGAAGCCGATGAACTATCTGGTTACCGCCAAAAATTTCTCAACGCAGATGCCGACATGATCTACATGGACGGCAACTCGCTAGGCAAACTGCCACTGCGAACAGTGGAGCGGGTTGAGCAAATTATCAAAGATGAATGGGGTACAAAGTTGATCCGCTCGTGGGGCATCAACTGGTTTCAGGCTCCCATTGTGGTGGGGGAGAAGATTGCGCAACTTGTTGGCGCAGCTCCTGGTCAGGTGGCGGTCAGCGACTCGACCACCATCAATCTTTATAAATTGGCAATGTCGGCATTGATGCTCAGACCCGAGCGCAAAAAAATCATCACCGACACGCTGAATTTTCCGTCTGATTTGTACATGCTGCAAGGCTGCGCGCATGTCCTCGGCGGAAAGCACCAGATTCAATTGCTAGAACCAGCCGACGGGTTGCGAATCAACACTCAGGTTGTATTGGATGCGATTGACGAAGATACCGCGCTGGTCACGTTATCGCATGTCGTATTCAAAAGCGGCTACATGTACGACGCCAAAACCATCACCGAGTACGCCCATCAAAAAGGTGCGCTTGTACTTTGGGATTTGAGCCACGCTGTCGGCGCAGTCCCCGTGGAGTTGGACAATTGGGGCGCAGATTTCGCAACAGGCTGTACCTACAAATATCTGAACGGCGGACCCGGCGCTCCTGCGTTTTTGTACGTCCGCCGCGACTTGCAGAAAGAAGCGCTCTCCCCAATTTGGGGTTGGTTTGGCGAGCGCGCGCCTTTCAGTTTTGAACTCGATTACAAACCCGCAGAAGGAATTCAACGCTTCCTGTGCGGCACGCCGCCGGTGCTTTCGGTGCTGGCAATGGAACCCGGCGTAGACCTTTTACTGGAAGCCGGAATTCAGCGTTTGCGCAAAAAATCCATCCTGCTGACTTCGTACATGATCGACCTGTTTGACGCGATTTTAGCTCCGATGGGTTTCACCCTCGGAACCCCGCGCGAGGTGGAGCAGCGTGGCTCGCACGTCAGCATTCGCCACGCTGACGGATACCGCATCAACCTTGCGCTCATCGAAGACATGAACGTCATCCCCGATTTCCGCGAACCTGATAACATCCGTCTGGGGTTAACACCCATGTACACATCTTTTCAGGATGTATGGGAAAGCATTAACCGTATTCAACGTGTAGTCACAGAGAAGCGCCACTTGCGCTTCCCTGAAACTCGTCAAGCCGTTACATAAGAGCGTTTTCATTGGATCTGAATGTAAGCTGCTATTTATGCACGGAAAAAAACTTTTGAAGGAGAAAGAGAAATGAAACGAATCGTACTATTTGTTATGCTCGTCGCCGCGCTTACCCTGGCGGCTTGCGGTCCGGCTGCTGCCAAAGTGCCGGATGCTTGTTCTGCTGCTTTGGGCTGTGCCACAATCAGCAAAGACCAGACCGTCAAAGTCGGTTACTCCGGCCCGATGACTGGCGATTATTCCCAATTCGGTATTGACATGTCCAACGCCATGAAATTGGCTGTCACCGACTTTGGCGATGTCCAAGGCTGGAAAGTTGAAATGGCTATCGAAGACGATGGTGGCGGCGCTGAAGGCGGCGCGGCTGTGGCGAACAAACTGGTCTCAGATCCGACCTTTGTTGCCATGGCTGGACATGCCTTCTCTGGCGCAACTGCCGCTGCCATGCCCATTTACGAAAAGGCTGGCATCCCAATGATGTCGCCCTCTGCGACCAATCCTGACCTGACCACCAAAGGCTCCGCAGTCTTCAACCGCAACGCCTTCACCGATACCGAACAGGGCATCGGCGCTGCCAAGTATCTGTTTGAAACCCTTGGCATCAAGAAATTGGCGCTCATGCACGACGGCACCGATTACGGTCAGGGACTCGCCAAAGTTGTGGAAGAAAACTTCGCAGCGATGGGCGGTGAGGTTGTAGCTTTTGAAGCTGTCACCCCTGGCGAATCAGACTACAGCGCTCCTCTGGCGGCTGTGGCTTCTGCCAAACCCGAAGCTCTTTATTTCGGCGGCTACAATGCTGAGGCTTCCGTGCTCGTCAACCAGATGGAACAGGCTGGCTTGGCTGGCGTGGTCTTCTTCGGCGGCGATGGCATCTACGGCAAAGACTTCCTGACCAAAGTTGGCGACAACGGCGAAGGCGTCTATTCTGCAACCCTCGTTCCCCCCGGCACCGATCCCATCCTCAAGTTCAATGCTGCTTATTTGGCTGCCACTGGAACTGAAGCTGGCGTTCTCTCTGCCTACACCTGGAACTCCTACGATGCAGTCGGCGCTTTGATCCAGGCCATTAACAGCGTAGCAATTGTCGAAGGTGACACCCTCTACATTCCGCGCGGCGCTCTCGTTGCCGCAGTCCGCAGTATGAAGGATTATCAGGGCATCGCCGGCGTCATCACCTGCAAAGAAAGCGGTGAATGCAAGGCCTCTGGTCCTGTGTTCTACATCGTCAAAGGCGGCGAGTGGGTTGCTGCTGAGTAAGTCAGATTTTGTGCCCTCATCCCTAACCCTTCCCCCGATGGGGAAGGGAGTTATCCCCTCTCCCTTTGGGAGAGGGCTAGGGTGAGGGTTTCTTTTGGGGATTGCCATGACATCCGTTGTGGCAATCCCCTCAATTACTGAAAAGGCGTCATTATTTTATGGATAAACCAACCTCAACATCTGCCCAGATCAGGCTGCGTTTGGAACGTTACCTTCGCACATTCGCTGGGATCGTCATCGGTATTTTTCTGCTGTGGAGGGTTTACAACGTAATCGTTCTGCAACAAAACTTTGGCGCCGACACATGGGTTCGTTTCGGTCTTTCGGGTCTGATTCTGGGGGGCATGTACGCACTGATTGCCATTGGCTACACCCTCGTATATGGCATTATGTTTATGATTAATTTCGCGCACGGCGAAGTGATGATGTTGGGGGCATTCGGCGGATTTTTCACCTTTGAAGCCCTGCGCTTTATCCCCGCCCCGACAGTTGCCAACCCCGAACTTAATTTTTTGAACGCCCATCCATTTATTTCGGTTCTACTCGCTTTTATTGTGGGCATTTTTATCTCGGCAATGGCAGGCTATTTTCTGGAAAAGATCGCGTACCGTCCTTTGCGTAAAGCGCCCCGCCTCATTTTGTTGATTACCGCCATCGGCGCATCGATCTTCCTGCAAAATCTGGCGATGCTGTTGTTTGGTCCGCAGCGCAAGAATGTGGTCAACCCCGATATTTTAGATCGCGGCGCAGGCTGGATATTAAAGGTCAGCGGCAATGATGTGTTGATTTCATACACGGGCGTTTTCTCACTCGTGCTTTCCACCCTTCTGATGATCGGGCTTTACGTTCTGGTACAACGCACCAAACTGGGACGCGCCATGCGCGCGGTTGCCTCGGATAAGAACACAGCTTCCCTGATGGGCGTGGATGTGGATGACGTCATCAGCAAGACTTTTATTATCAGCGGGGCGTTGGCTGGCGCGGCGGGAGTGATGTGGGCAATCCACATGGGATTGGTCAATCACTACTCAGGCTTCCTGCCGGGCATCAAGGCGTTTACCGCCGCGGTGATGGGCGGCATTGGAAACATCCCCGGCGCGATGTTGGGCGGCATGTTGTTGGGTGTGATCGAAGCCACCGGTCCCGCCGCTCTGGGAATTGATTTCCAACTCAAGGATGTGATCGCTTTCTCGATCCTGGTGCTGGTTTTGATCGTGCGACCGTCTGGTATTTTGGGCGAAAAACTTTCTGAGGAAAAACTATGAGATCGTCGGCTTTGGATAAAGGACTTCGCACCGGAGTTACCTTCGGGATTGTAATTGTCACGATGTTTTTGATCGGGTTCACAGTGACCGGCGCCGCGCTGGTTGGAAAGCTATTCGGCGTTGATTCGGCTTACAGCACGCCGCCGTTGATCTTCTTCTCCATCTTCATGATTTTGGTCGGCGCATGGGCAGGGTCAAGCGCCTCGGCGCGCCCGCTGATTGAAGCGGATACATGGACTCGCGCGCTCACGACTGGCATAGCCTCTGGCGCAATGAGTGGATTGTTCGCGGCGGTCATCGGCTTTTTGTTCGGCGAGTTGAGTGCCAATAAAATTGACGCACGCACCTATCTGCCGTCTGTTTCACCTGAGTCGATTAAGTTGTTCCTCTTCAATCAAACTCCGCTCACGGGTAGCCTCATGCTCTTCGCGGTGCTGACAGCTTCAGGGTTGGCGGCGGCGGCGTTATCCTTCTTCCTGCGCAGCAACGACTCGGTCAAATCCAGCGCGCGCAAGGCATCTGATTCTGCTTGGGGCACCATCCGCTCGGAGCGTGTGACAAATATCGTCCAAAATAAATACGCCCGCTACGCTGCCTTGGCGGCTTTTGCCGCAATTCTGATTATCCTCCCCCGAACCTGGGGCGGCTACTGGAATTATGTTTTTGGCACGGTTGGAATTTACATCATTTTGGGATTGGGACTGAACATTATCACTGGTTGGGCGGGGCAACTGGTGATTGGCTACGTCGCCTTCTTTGCGGTGGGCGCGTACACTTTTGCGCTGTTGACTGCGCCCGAACCGCACCACTTGATGATGAATTTTTGGGTCGCGCTTGGGCTGGGAGTTTTAGCCGCGGGCATTTCTGGACTGTTGATTGGTCTGCCGATTTTGAATTTGCGTGGCGATTACCTCGCTATCGTTACTTTGGGATTTGCCGAAATTATCCGCATCCTGCTCAAGAGTGATTTGATGACTCCCTACACGGCGGGTCCGCGCGGTATTCGTGATATTGCAGGTCCAACCATTTTGGGCACCTCGTTTATTTCTGATGTTGATTTCATGTACCTGATTATTATTGCGGTGCTGGTGGTGACTTTCCTCGCGAACCGTTTGCAAAACTCGCGCACTGGAAAAGCATGGTACGCAATCAATTTAGATGAGACGGTTGCGCGCGCCACGGGCATTAATGCCTTTGGCTCAAAACTGTTGGCGCTGTCACTTAGTGCGGCGGTAGCAGGATTGGCTGGCGCATTGTTCGCTTCGCGCAACCAGTTCACAGGTCCAGACGATCATGCGCTGATGGTTTCGATCAACGTCATTTGTCTGGTCATCGTCGGCGGAATTGGCAACATCCCTGGCATTTTCCTCGGCGCGTTTGCGTTGAAGGGCTTGCCCGAGATTTTGCGCGAAACAGAAAGTTACCGCCTGTTGATCTTTGGCGTGCTTTTGATCGTGATGATGAAACTTCGACCAGAGGGTTTCCTGCCTGCCAGACGACCTGAATTGGAAAAAGCTGCTGCTCAAAATCCATCGGGCAAGGAAGCGTAACCATGTCCACATGTATTGAAACCAAACAAGTATCGAAAATTTTCGGCGGCTTGACCGCTGTCAACAGCGTTGATGTGGTTGTGCCAGAAAATATCATCGCCAGCATCATCGGTCCGAACGGCGCGGGCAAGACCACGCTCTTCAACTGTATTTCTGGATATTACACCCCTGAACATGGTCAGATTGAATTTTATGGAATGCCCATTCAAGGTCAGCCGACCTATGCGGTGGCGGGCATGGGCATCGCCCGCACCTATCAAAACATCCGCCTATTTGGCGAGATGACCGCCATTGAAAATATCATGGTGGGGCAGTACCCCCGTTTCAAAGCGGGTTGGATTGATGCAATACTCGCCACTCGCCGCGAACGCGATGAAGAAAAACAGTCCATCGAAGAAGGTCGCCGTTTGCTGAAATTCGTTGGGCTGGAAGGGCTTGGCGATAATCTTGCGCGTAACCTGCCTTATGGCGCTCAACGCCGCCTGGAAATTGCGCGCGCCCTGGCGAGCAAGCCGCGCTTGCTTCTGCTCGACGAACCCACTGCGGGTATGAATCCGCAGGAAACTGGCAAGATGACTCACTTCATCCGCAACCTGCGCGATGAGTTGGGAATCACCATTCTGCTGATCGAACACGACATGCGCGTGGTCATGGATATTTCAGACCAGATCACTGTGCTGGACTATGGCACGAAGATCGCCGAAGGCAAGCCGAAATCCATCCAATCCAATCAGCGGGTGATCGAAGCCTACCTCGGACCCGATGTGACCAGCCTGACCAAAAAATACCAATTACGGAAGAAGCAACGCTATGATGCTAAAAGTTGATAATTTACAGGTTTACTACGGCGCCATCCATGCCCTGCAAGGGATTAGCTTTAATCTCGAAAAGGGTGAGATCGTCGCGCTGATCGGCGCAAACGGCGCAGGAAAATCCACGGCGCTCAATACCATTTCGGGCATCCTTCGTCCGCGTGAAGGTTCTGTTGCGTTCGAAGGTCAGGAAATCCAAGAAATGCCCGCCCAGGATATTGTCCGCAAGAGCATCATTCAAGTGCCTGAGGGGCGCAAGATTTTCTCGCGTATGACTGTCACAGAAAATCTGGAAATGGGCGCGTACACTCAGACAGATCGCGCAGCAATCGCCCACGACATGGATTCCGTCTTCGAGCGTTTTCCACGCCTGCGTGAGCGACGCAATCAACTGGGCGGAACGCTTTCGGGCGGCGAGCAACAAATGCTGGCAATTGGTCGCGGATTAATGGCGCATCCAACCCTCCTTTTGCTGGATGAGCCTTCGATGGGGCTTTCCCCCATTCTGGTGGAACAAATCTTCGACATCATTCAAGACATCAACGAACAGGGGACAAGCATCCTGTTAGTTGAGCAGAATGCGCAAATGGCGTTAGCCATTGCAGACCGCGCTTACGTGCTGGAGACTGGCAAAATTGTTCTGCAAGGTAAGGGCGACGACCTGCTTAAAGATGACAGTGTGATCGAAGCCTATCTCGGCGGACACTAAAAAAAAGACCCGCTTCACAATGAGACGGGTCTTTTTTTATCAAGTCAAATTACGTGCTAAATCGAATTTACACTTTTTGCTTTGGAGGAGAATCTGATTGCATTGTCTCTTTTGCAATTTGTTTTTATGAAAATTCCCTCGCTTTCTTTTTATGATGTATAATTCGGCGCTTGTGAAATATGGAACTATCAACAACCTATATGCCGAAAATTGAATTCTGCATCCGATTGCACTTGCAATTGCAGATCGCGCTCATGTGTTGGAAACCGATACGATCGCGATGCAGAAGAAAAGCGACGACTTGTTGAAATACCCAAGTGTGATCGAGTCCTAGATTGGCTGCATATTTTTTGAACCACTGCGACACGGAGTCACTGAGAAAAACAAAGGTAAAACTCCGTGTCCCAGTGCCTCCGTGGTAAAAGATTTTTGTTCAGCCTTTTTCTGACCATTACAAAAAAACGTAGTATCATTCGTCAAATTAGCGGTCAAAAAACATTCGATTTTTAATTCATCTGTTTCTAACAGTTGGATTTAAGAAAAACCTATTTTTTTGTTGGAGGTAATATGGATATTCTTTGGCTAGGTAGTCGTCATGGCTTGAACAGCTTTGAACAGATTGCCATTGTTTTGGTTTTGGTGGCTGCATTTATCAGTCTGGCGTATGCCTGGTGGCTGCGCAGCACGGTGCTTAAGAAAGATAAAGGCACCGAGAAAATGCAGGAAGTTTGGAATGCAATTCGTGTTGGCGCTGATTCTTATCTTAGCCAACAGCTCAAGACTATTTTGCCGTTGATCGGTGTTCTGACGGTGGTCATGTTCTTGAGCGTTTATATTGTTCCGCCTAGTTTGGAAGCCCGCGAAGAGTTTAAAGCCTTTGGCGAGCAGGGTATCATATTTATCATCGCGATTGGACGCACCATTGCTTTTATTATGGGTGCGTCTTTTTCATTAATTGTAGGGCAATGGGGTATGCGCATGGCTGTGCAAGCCAATGTGCGCGTTGCCTCTGCTTCCCGTCGCGGGTTTAATGAAGCGCTATCCATTGCTTACTATGCGGGCACGTACACCGGCATGCTTACCGATGGACTGGGCTTGCTTGGCGGTACTGTCATTTTTATCATTTTTGGTAAAGCCGCTCCTGATGCACTGCTCGGTTTTGGCTTTGGCGGTACCCTCCTGGCGCTCTTCATGCGTGTGGGCGGCGGTATCTATACCAAAGCTGCTGACGTGGGCGCTGACCTGGTGGGTAAGGTCGAAAAAGATATTCCCGAAGATGATCCTCGTAACGCCGCGGTCATTGCTGACCTCGTCGGTGACAATGTGGGTGACTGCGCTGGTATGGCCGCCGACATCTTCGAATCCTACGAAGTTACGATTGTGTCTGGTTTGATCCTCGGTCTTGCTTTGGTCGCCGCCACCGGTGACTTGAAGTGGATCGTGTATCCCCTCATCATCCGCGCTGTGGGTGTCATTTCATCCATCATCGGCACGTTCACGGTTCCAATTTGGGAGAAATTCCCGATCAAGTTCCTGCGCGCGCATGACGCCGAAGAGTCGATGTTCCGTTCGTATGAAGTATCAAGTGTTTTCACCATTTTGGTTTCCATCTTCGTGGCGAACTCCTATGCTCAAGATTGGCGACTCGCGGCGCTGACAGCTGTCGGCGTGGGGTTGGCGGTGGCATTCAATCCGCTTACTTCGTACTTCACTTCCACCAAGAAGTCTCCCGTCAAGGAAATTGTCGCATCCACTAAAACTGGTCCAGCCACAACCATTCTTTCCGGTCTTTCTGTCGGCATGGAATCTAGTGTTTGGGCGTTGTTGGTAATTGCCATAAGTTTTATTATCGGCATCCTGCTTTATAGTGGTGATGGCGCTCAGTATGTGCTTTATGCCATTGCCATGATCGGTATTGGTATGCTTAGCCACACAGGTAATAATGTTGCCATGGACTCCTACGGTCCCATTTCAGACAATGCCAACGGCATTGGCGAAATGGCATGGCAAAACATGGAAGATGAAACCACAGTAAAAGCGCGCCAGATCATGGCTGACCTGGATGCGGTTGGTAACACGACCAAAGCCATCACCAAAGGCGTTGCGATTGCTTCGGCTGTTATCGCTGCGGTCTCGCTCTTCGCTTCCTACATCACCGACGTTGGTCGCGTTCAGACCCAGCTTGGCATGGTCGTAATGGATTCCATCCGCGTTTCAGATACTCGTGTATTTGTGGGGCTTCTGCTCGGCGGTGCATTACCTTGGCTGTTCTCCTCGCTTTCCATTCGCGCTGTTACCCGCGCGGCTGGTCAGATCGTTGAGGAAGTACGCCGTCAGTTCAGACTTCCGGGAATTATGGAAGGCACCCGGGTGCCGGATTATGCGCGTGTTGTGGGCATCTCCACTGCTTCGGCGCAGAAAGAACTCATTCCACTGGCGACCATTGCAGTATTGATGCCGTTGATCGTGGGACTGGTGCTTCAAGTAGAGGCTCTGGGCGGTTTCCTGGTTGGCATCATTCTCTCCGGTCAGTTGCTGGCAGTCTTCCTGTCCAACGCTGGCGGCGCCTGGGACAATGCCAAGAAATCCATCGAAGACGAACCGCGCAACCTGTTGGAAAATACAGGCAAAGGTTCTGAGCGCCATAAAGCAAGCGTGGTAGGCGATACCGTTGGTGACCCGATGAAGGACACCGCGGGTCCAGCCCTAAACCCAATGATTAAGGTTGCCAATCTGGTTTCCCTGCTCGCAGCGCCGATCATTGTTAAGTACCCGATGATGCAGGCAAACGGCTCACTCAACTTTGTGGTCGTTTTTATTGCAGTTGCTTTGCTTGCCGCCACAATTTGGGCTATATCCAGCTCAAAGGCTCCTGTAAAAGAACTCAAGTAATTTGTAAAATTTATATTGGGCTGACCAGTTTTCTGGTCAGCCCACATCGTACATCATCGTCCAAACCGCCTCTGATGAGGCGGTTTTTTATAATGCTATAATCCGCTTCATGAAATACAAAACCTTCCCGACCCAACAACTGATCCTGCTTCGATTTGGCAACGCCTGGAAGAAGAGTGAATGAAACTACAAATCACCCCTGAAATCGAGATCATCGAAGAAACAAAAACGGAACTCGAGCCGCTCTACCGCGTCATCATCCACAACGACGATGTCACGCCGATGGATTTTGTCGTCAACGTGCTCACTTCCATTTTTGTCCTCTTTCAACCCGATGCGCTGGAAGTCATGTTAATTGCCCACTACAAAGGCGCGGCGTACGTCCAAACCCTGCCCAAAACCGAAGCCGAGAAACGCATCAACAAAGCGCACTTTGCCGCAGGTTTGGAAGGCTATCCACTGCATTTTTCAATTGAGCCTGAATGACAACCAACCTCGAACTCCTGACTCAGATCAATCTCGACGACCTCATCTCATCTTTCGGCTGGCAAAACCGCCCGACTCTTTCACGCGCACTTCGTAAATTTTTTTTACGCCCCGCGCAAATATTTGCCGAATTCATGCTGGAACTCGACTCGGATATCAGTGAACGCAGATTGGTGAACGCATCGCGCCTCGCGCTTCGACATTACGTCCGCGACGTGCGCATCTTTGGTCTGGACCGTGTGCCTGATTCTGCTTTCCTGGCATTGTCCAACCATCCAGGCATGACCGATACCCTCGCGCTATTTGCCGCGCTCAACCGCCCCGAATTGAAAATTATCGCCCTCGACCGCCCCTTTCTCATGGTGCTTCCCAACTTGAGCAGGCAGCTTTTCTATCTCAAAGATGACCCCGCTTCACGCATGGCGCTTGTCCGCCAGGTCAGCGGACATTTACGAGGCGGCGGCACAGCGCTCACCTTCCCCGCAGGCGAAATCGAACCCGACCCAAACGTCTACCCCGGCGCACTGGATTCCCTGCAAACGTGGACAGACAGCGTAGGCGTTTTCATCCGCTTGGCGCCAGACACGCTGATTCTGCCCGTACTGGTGCGGAGCGTCATCTGGGATAAAACCGCCAACCATCCACTGCTGAAATTGAAGAAAAATAGATTCGACAGAGAGAAATTAGCCGCCGCCCTGCAACTGCTGGCGATGGTCATGTGGAACGCCAAACCCGTCACCGTCACCGTGCAAATCGGCAACCCGATTGATCCCAAAAAACTTGGCACAAAAGACACGCAAATCATTCATCAAGCCGTGTTGGCCGAGATGAAATCCCTCATCGAAAATCCGCCCAAAGGTGATGGAGTAAGCGCACTGTGAAAAAAATCCCCTCATCCCCAACCCTTCCCCCAAAAGGGGAAGGGAGCAATAGTCCCCTCTCCTTTTGGGAGAGGGTTAGGGTGAGGGTGCGCCCTTTACTCACCTATTCCCTGCTTGCCGCCCTGCTTTATTTTGCCCTCCGCAACGCCCCGCTGACTGAAATTTGGGGAACGCTTCGCAATCTGCAAGTTTGGCAAATACTCGTCCTGCTTGGCTTGAACGTCATTATTTACGTTCTCATCTCACTGCGCTGGTGGCTGATCGTCCGCGCTGAAAAGAAGGATGTTTCCTTTTTGTCTTTGCTTGCGGCTCGCGTGGCTGTCTTTGGCGTCAGTTATTTCACACTCGGCCCGCAGGTGGGTGGGGAGCCGCTCCAGGTTTTGCATTTGCAACGCAACTACGGCATGACCTATACCCGCGCCACATCCACGGTGGTGATGGATAAATTACTTGAGTTTCTGGCAAATTTTATTTTGCTTGGCTTCGGTCTAACCGCGATCTTTCAATCGGGGATTTTTTCGGCAAGCGGAAATACTTCACTCGCAAGTTTAAGCGGATTGGTCATCCTGCTCTTATTTCCGCCTGTTCACATCGTTCTTTTGTATCACGGAAAATACCCCGTGTCGGCTGTGCTGCGAAAATTCTCAAACAATAAATTCGTGCGCTTTGTCGCGGCATCTGAACGAATGGCGGGCACATTTTGCCGCCGACATTTGGGGTCGTTGGTCTCGGCAATTTTTGTCTCCCTGTTTGCCGCACTGGGCATGGTCAGCGAGTTTTTCTGCATCACGCTCTTCCTCGGCATTGACCTGTCCTTCTGGCAAACCATCGCCGCATGGACAGCCGGCTGGCTGGCTTTTCTCGTCCCCTTGCCCGGCGGGTTGGGCGCACTCGAAGCCAGTCAGGTTTTTGCGCTGGGTGCATTCGGCATCTCGGCGGTTTCGGCAATCGGCGTGACCCTGCTCATCCGCGCCCGCGATTTATTAATTGGCGGCATCGGGCTGCTGATTGCAGGTCAGGCAAATCGTAGGTCACGTTTGTAACGTGACGGGTTTTGACTTGGCATGTGTCACGCTGCAAGCGTGACCTACAAATATCTCAAATCAAAAGGCATCATGGAATATTCCTTCTCTCACTATCTCCTCTCCAAACAAAGCGTGGACGACCGCGCCCTTAATCAAAACGTTCTCCATGTTTTGAAAACCAATTTACCCGCCGCGCCGATTCGGATCATCGAAGTGGGCGCGGGCATTGGGACGATGCTGACGCGGCTTGTCCGCTGGGATGTGCTGACGAAAGCCGACTACGTCCTCGTGGATGAGATGGCGCAGAACATACAAACTGCCCGGGAGTGGATTCCGCTTTGGGCTGTTGAATCAGGCTTGGGCGTGGAAAAGATCGAGCACGATCAACTTCGAGTGTTTGACCAGACTCGCGATATCCGCATCCACTTTGAGTGTGCAGACGTTTTTGATTTCATCCAAAAAAATAAAACGCCCGCAGATTTATTAATCGCGCACGCGTTTTTGGATTTACTGCCGATGCCCGAAAGTATGCCGAGCCTGCTTGCGCTGACCAGGCATTTGGCGTGGCTGACAGTTAACTTCGACGGCGTCACTTCGCTGGAGCCAACGGTGAATGCCGCGCTCGATGACCAGATCGAGCGGCTGTATCACGCCACGATGGACACGCGCCCAACTGGCGGCGACAGCCGTGCCGGGCGGCATTTGTTCAGCCACTTGCAAAAAGCGGGCGCGGATGTGCTGGCGGCGGGCGCGTCTGATTGGGTGGTGCATCCTGTGAACAAAAAATACCCCGCAGACGAAGAATATTTTCTAAATTTTATTTTGCACTTCTTTGAAGAGTCGCTGACCGGTCACGCCGGGTTGGATGGGTCAGCGTTTGTGAATTGGCTAGAGAAACGCCGCGCTCAAATTGAACGCGGCGAGTTGGTGTACATTGCACATCAGATGGATTTTCTGGCGAAGGTTTAGAAAACCTCAGCGAAATTTGTAGGTCATGCTTGCAGCATGACGATCTCATATTGTAGGCAGTCACGTTATAAACGTGACCTACGTTCCCCAATCGCGCAGATATAAAAAGTCGTAGCCAATGGTGCGGTTGCTGATCTTTGCGATAGGCGGCTGCATCCGTTTGAATTGATTGCGGCGAATGCGTGTTGTGACCGCGTTGACAAATTTTTCGTTGAAGCCCGCTTCGATGGTTTCCTGCGGCGAGTAGCGCTGGTCGATGAGCAGATATAAAAGTTTGTCCACTTCTTCGTAGGTGAAGCCCAATTCATTCTCGTCGGTTTGACCTTCCCACAGGTCGGCGGACGGGGCTTTGTCAATGATCGGCGCGGGGATGTTCATTGCGCGCGAGAGTTGGCGAATTTGAGTTTTGTATAAGTCGCCAATCGGATTCATCGCGCTGGCAGAGTCGCCGTACATGGTGCTGTACCCAAGCAGGATTTCGGTTTTGTTGCTGGTGCCAACCACCAGACCTTTGAAGACTTCGCTTTGATCGTACAAAACGATCATGCGTTCACGCGCCATGATATTGCCCATGCGCATTTTTGAAATTTGGGGGTCGAGTTTGAAGAGCGGCTCAACCATATCTGTGATTTCGATGGTCTTGCTTGGCACGCCAAGCTGATCGATCAGCAATTGGGCGTGGTCCAGCGAATCCTGACTGGATGCTTTGTACGGCATCCGCACCGCGAGGACATTTTCCGCGCCGAGCGCTTCGGCAGCCAGGGCGCAGGAAAGCGCGGAGTCGAGTCCGCCAGAGAGTCCGACCACTGCACGGGTCATGCCCACGCGCGTAATTTCAGATTTGATGAAGCCCGTCAGAATCTCACGAGCCAGGGTTGTGTTGATGGTGAGGGTGGGAGTAGTCATTACTTATCCAAAATCCGCGCTAATTCTTTTTGTACCAGAGCCGTGCGTTCGTCACGCAGCAAAGGCAAACGGGCGCGCGTGCGGCGCAGCTGATTCAAATCCATCTCTGCAAAAGTGAGGGCTTCTTCGTTGTAGGGTCCATGTGCAATTTCTTCGCCGTTCGGGTCA
Organism: Candidatus Brevifilum fermentans; assembly: GCA_945877125.1. Classification (GTDB taxonomy): domain Bacteria; phylum Chloroflexota; class Anaerolineae; order Anaerolineales; family Villigracilaceae; genus Villigracilis. The sequence continues at coordinate 40,986 of CAMCQT010000020.1, forward strand.
AAGAGGGTTGCTCCGCCCCAGAAGTGAAGTCCGTCTTCGTAGCCCACGCGGTTGGCATGTGCCACAAAAGAGGTGAACATGCTGGCGTAGGCTTTTGAGACACGTTCCACCCAGCGTGCGGATTCAAGCTTCTCCTTGTCGTTCAGTCCGCGCCCAGGGGAGGCAGAGGAGAAGAGCATAATATCCGCGCCGTCGAGCCAGAGCAAATACGGCGGTGATGCGTGCCAGAAATCTTCGCAGATCAACATGCCCACGCGCCCAAAGCGCGTATCGAATGCGCGGATCGAATCGCCCCACGCAAAGAAACGTCCTTCATCGAAAAGTCCGTAGGTGGGTAAATAAACTTTATGATGAACGTGCAGAACTTTTCCGCCGGAAAGATAGGCGGAGGCAATGTAAAAGCGGTGGCGCGAGTCTTCGTCTACAAATCCAATGACCAGATCAAGGTCATTGCTGGCTTTGATCAAATGCCTGAAGACCGGGTCATCCTCTGTCGGCTTGTGCGCGACCGAGGCGACTAAATCCTGTAAAACATATCCGGTCAGCGAAAGTTCAGGAAAAACAAGCAAATCCGATTTTTCAGATTTGGCTCGTTCGATATATTCCATGTGCTTGGCGAGATTGGATTCCACATCCCCCAATTTTGTGTTGATCTGGGCAAGGGCAAGGTTTAGTTTCATTGCGCGAATCTTACCATTAAAAATAAAACCTCCGAGGTCTTCAAGACCTCGGAGGTTTGTCTGGCGGGGAAGGGGGATTCGAATACCATCCCCTCAATGGGGGCGCTCGGTGGAAAACAAAAATGCGCCCTTGCGGACGCATTCTTTTAGCGGGGAGGGGGGGATTCGAACCCCCGGTGGACCGGAGCCCACAATAGTTTTCGAGACTATCCCATTCAACCACTCTGGCACCTCCCCAAACACAACCTGCGGACGCAGATTATAACTTCATTTTGTGTCTTTGCGAGGGCGTTCTTGCACTTTGCCCGAAGCAATCTCACACAGGGAAGAGATTGCTTCGCCGCCAAGGAACAAAAGCGGCGGCTCGCAACGACTTCATAACTCCACACTCTCGTGCAGATCAGGATAATGTACGTTATCCAACTTTCGTTCGTTCAAAATACCTTTTAAGGTCATGGCTTGTTTTTCTTCGCCATGCACTAGGAAGACCTGCTTGACCGTATCTTTCACGCCCATCGCATATTTGACGAGCAAATCCTGCCCCGCATGACCCGAAAGCCCGCCGATGGTTGCCACGTCACATTTGCGTTCGTACACTTCACCAAAAATATTTACTTCGGTTTCGCGGTCTGCCAATCTGCGACCCAGTGTATTGGGTGCCTGCCATGAAACGATGCAGATCGTATTTTTGGGATTCTCAATATTGTTTTTTATGTGATGCACGATGCGCCCCGTTTCAGCCATGCCCGAAGCGGAGATGATGACCATCGGCTCTTTGATGTCGTTCAAGGCTTTGGATTCTTCGACCGACTTCACGTACGTCAGCATCTTGAAATCCAGCGCAGGGTGACGCGCTTCGCGTACAAACTGCGCCGTTTCCTCATCAAAACATTCCAGATGATTTTTGAAAACCTGCGTGGCATTAACCGCCAGCGGACTATCCACATAAACTGGCACACGCGGCACATCGCCGTCTTCCATCATTTGATTTAAGTTATAAACCAATTCCTGTGTGCGCCCCACGGCAAAGGCAGGCACGATCACCTTCCCGCCGCGCTCCACCGTGCGCTTCACCACATCACGAAATTCCGTGTAGGCAAGTTCCGGGTTACTATGTGATTTGTCGCCATAGGTCGATTCCATAATCATGTAATCGGCGGCTTCGGGCAAAATCGGGTCACGCAATAAAGGCATTCTATATCTGCCAATATCGCCAGAAAACCACAAGCGGATTTTTCGCCCCTTCTCTTGGATTTCAAGCGATACGCCTGCCGAACCAAGAATATGACCCGCTTCGTAAAAACGGGCAATCACGCCGGGAATGGGTTCAAAAGCCTCAGCATAGTCCACGCCTTTGAACATGCCCGTAACTTCTTCCGCGTCCTGTTCCGTGTACAACGGTTCAATCGGCTCCTGCCCGCGTTGCGCGCGCTTCCTATTTACAAACTCCGCATCCGATTCCTGAATGCGTGCCGAGTCGCGGATCATCAAACTTCCCAGATCGGCTGTTGCGCGCGTAGCGTAGATTGATCCTTCGTAGCCATGTTTTGTCAGGTTGGGTAAATTACCCGCATGGTCAATGTGCGCGTGCGAAAGAATCACTGCATTTACAGTTTTTGGGTCATAACGAAAATTTAAATTGCGCTCATACGTTTCCGAGCGTTTGCCTTGATATAGCCCGCAATCCAAAAGCAATTTCGAGCCGTTGATCTCCAGCAAATGCTGACTTCCCGTAACGGTATGAGCTGCGCCGTGAAAATTAATCCGCATTTTTTGCTCCAAGCATCTTTAAAATTTGCACACCATATTTCTCGACCCGCGAAGGACTTTCTTTCATGAGGAGCGCCAACTCATCTATATTTTTCGGCGGGTTTTCTGCAATGGCTGATACGTAAGGCTTTGGCAGGATGACATCTGACTCGACGCCCATCTCAATCCCGACCTTTTTTCTCCAAACCTTCAGTTTTTCCAACCGACGAAGAAACGCGTCATTCTTTGCTTCAATATGTTTCCGCTCCACCAGCGGAGCCGCCACCCCTCGGCGGACTGCGGTCAAGACCCCGTCACCCCACAAATGGATCTGCTTCTCGCTCAATCCCAAGGCAGAAAGATCCACCTTGTGTTGAGGTGAATTCTTCGCCACCATAACCAGCGTATCGTCCATAACCACTTTATATACCGGGCGGTTTAATTTTTCAGCTTCTACATCGCGCCATTTGCATAATTGTGCCAGAATAGTCAAATCGCGGAGCGAAACGTCCTTGCGGCTTGAAAAACGCTCCCATGATTCGCCGTTCAATTTTTGCTGCTTTTGTCCATCAAACAGACATGCGCGCGTGAAATCTTCCCTTGCAAAGTCCAGGCGATCTTTTTCGCGTAGTTCCTTTTCCAGGACATCGCGTAAGTTAAAAAGATAATGCGTGTCGAGCCGCGCATAATGGATCTGTTCTTTCGTCAGCGGACGCGCTGCCCAGTTTGCTTTTTGATGGCGCTTGTCTGTTTGAATTTTGAATTTATCATTCAAAAGCCTATCCAGACCTACTGCCGGGTAGCCGAGAATACGCGCGGCATGCATCGTATCAAACAGATTGGCGAAAGAGAATCCAAAGTCACGCCGCAGGCAGACCAGATCATATTCGGCGGCATGGAATACTTTTTCAATATTGGGGTTTGAGAAAATGGGGGCGAGCGCACTCAGGTCTTTCAATGCAAGCGGGTCAATCAGGTAGTCTGCATTGGTGGATGAGATTTGCGCCAGACAAACCTGCTCGCGAAAAGCATGCAGGCTGTTGGATTCGGTGTCCACGGCCACACGGCTTTGTGTGGCAAGGTCATCTATCATTTTTTGTAATAATTCTTTTGTGTTTACCCAAACAGGCGGTGGTAGAGTTTCGGACATATCAACTGATTATAAACCTTTCAAACATAAGTCGGATACTTGCTTTGAACGCAGCAAGTGCGGTGTTGCCAGGCAGACTTTTAAACTTTTGAAGTCTGAAATTAACTTTTAAGTTCTTTTTCCATGACCATGCCGTCCTCGCCGTCATTGTAATAATGGTCCCAAATTTCGGTGGTTGCGTAGCCTTCTTTTTCATACATTGAGATCGCAACTTGATTTGAGACACGCACGGTCAGGCGAGAGCGTGGCACGCCAAGTTTGGCTTCGCAGGCATGGAGTAGGGAGCGTCCGATGCCGCGCCGCCTGTAGCGTGGATCCACTGCAATGGTGGCGATCCAGCCCCACCCGTCGCTTGGGCGTGGGTCTCCGGCTATAAATCCGGCCATTTGACCGTCTTCCACTGCCTTGAGTCGGATCACTTCAGAAAAAGTCAGAACGGCGATGAGGTCAAACAAAGGCCAGGCGTCTTTCCCAAAACTTTCATTTTCAAGTTTGCGGAGCGCGTTGAGATCGAGAATGGATGCAGGGACAATTTCCATAACGGGGTGATTGTATCAATAAAAAAGTGGAAAGTGAAATTTTCATTTCATCTTTCCACTTCTCACTTTTTACTTTCTACTTTCTTTTACTTCTTTCCATCTTTGCCGAGGAAATTATCCAACATGCTGGTGAATTCCATTGGGAAGATGAACTTGGTGGATGGGCTGGTGCCGATGGACTTGAGCGTTTCAAAATACTGCAAGGTCATGGTCTTTTGGTCAACAGATTTGGCAGCGTTGAAGATGGCTTCCAAAGCGACAGCAAAACCTTCTGCGCGCAAAGCCTGCGCCTGTTTTTCACCTTCTGCGCGTAAGATGTTGGACTCTCGTTCGCCCTGAGCCGAGAGGATCGCGGCTTGTTTTGTACCTTCTGCGCGGTTCTTCGCAGCTTCCTGATCACCCATCGATTCGGTGACGAGCGCACGGCGGACACGCTCTGCTGTCATTTGGCGGTTCATTGCGTCTTGCACGTCACGCGGCGGGACGATCTCGCGAATTTCTACGTTTGTAACTTTTACACCCCAGCGCCCAGTTACTTCATCAAGGCGGGTGCGGAGCATGGTGTTGATGTGTTCTCTTTGAGATAACACTTCATCAAGCATAATACCGCCGATGACGGCGCGCAGGGTGGTTGCTGCAATACCTGCGGCGGCGGCTTCAAAATTGCTGACCTGCAAAACTGATTCAGCAGGGTCTAATACTTTGAAGTACCACAAAAAGTCAATTGAGATCGGCGCATTATCCTTGGTAATTGAAGTCTGTTGGGGAATTTCGCGCACTTGTTCGCGCAAGTCCGCTTTTACACCACGGTCAATGACAGGGATGAGTAGAACGACTCCCGGTCCTTTTGCGCCTACACAACGACCGAGGCGGAATACAACCAGACGTTGATATTCGGGAATGATACGGATGGCATTGGCAAGAAATATAAAACCAATAACCAATACCGCGCCAACAAAACAAAAAATACTGCCACCAGCTGCAAAGAGATCCATATTATTTTTCTCCTTTAAAGATAAATATCTAAATTTTGGCTAACTGTCTTTTTCAACAACGAGGATAAAGCCCTCGCGACGAACCACACGAATTGAACTGCCAGATGGAATGGCTTGATCGCTTCTGGCTGACCACATTTCTCCTAAAACATATACGCTTCCCTCTTCGTGGATGGTTGATTTTGCTTCACCGGTTGCTCCGACCAATGTTTCAAGATCGTGCGCCGGGCGTGCGCCAGCAGCTTGAGCGATTTTTCGCACGGCGATCCATAAAAAGGCAGATATCAATCCTGAAGTGACAAGTGCAACGAACGGATTGACAGCAGGTTTCCACCCATCTACTGCAAATAAAAATACCGAACCTATTACCAGTAGAAGAATGGAAAATCCAAGATATATTTCACGTTTTGGCTTTTGAATGGCATAGATAAATGGAGCAATGCTTAAAATAAGAATAACCAACGCCCACCAATTAAAGGACAGGTTATAAACAGCATATCCTGCCAGCGCGAGGCAGAAGAAAGCGCCGATTTCAAACAATCCTGTGCCTGGTGAAATGATTGACATCAAGCCAAGTAAAACACCGCCCAGTAAGATCAGGTATGCAATATTTGGTTCCAGTAGAAAATCCATTTATGCCTCCGTTTGATTATACAACAAGATGGATAACATTCAATTTACATACGCATGGCAGCATTCAAAAGTTGTACAAGTTAAGCGGGGTGCAGGTTGTATAATAAGAAAAATTAAATGCATAGGAGTCCCAGTGAAATTTCAAAAAATTTGTGTTATCGGACTTGGCTATATCGGTCTCCCTACCGCATCCACATTTGCCGCGTATGGCGTCAATGTGCTCGGTGTGGATACCAACCAGTACATTATTGATACCCTGAACAAGGGCGAAATTCATATTCACGAACCAGGTCTGCATGACGAAGTAAAAAAAGCCATTCAGTCTGGCAACTTTAAAGCCGTCACAAAACCCGAAGAGGCTGACGCTTTTATCATCGCCGTGCCAACCCCTTTTCAGGAAAATAAATTTGGCGAATATAATGGCGTGCCTTATAAACTGGCAGATATGCGCGCTGTAACCTCTGCCGCCGAGTCAATTATCCCATTTTTGCGGAAAGGGAATCTGGTAGTGCTTGAGTCGACTTCCCCCCCGCGTACCACTGTTGATCTGGTAGCCCCCATCCTCGCCCGATCTGGACTTGAAGCTGGGCGCGACTTCCATTTAGTTTATTCACCCGAAAGAGTTTTGCCCGGGCAAATTATGCGCGAGTTGATCGAGAACGCGCGTGTCATCGGCGGCGTGACCCCTGAATCTGCGCAAATGGGACGCGATCTGTACGCCACATTCGTCAAAGGACAGATCATCAAAACCGACGCGACCACCGCCGAGATGGTCAAATTAATGGAAAACACCTATCGCGACGTGAACATTGCCATTGCAAATGAATTTTCGCGCCTCGCCGACAAATTCGGCGTGGACGTATGGGAAGCTATTTCCATTGCAAATCTGCATCCGCGTGTGAAAATTCTCAACCCAGGTCCCGGCGTTGGCGGACATTGCATCAGCGTGGATCCGTGGTTCTTTGTCGAAGCCGCGCCAGAGTTAACGCCGCTTATTTATCATTCGCGCCAGGTCAACGACGCGCAGCCGCATTTTGTTGTGGATACAGTCAAGCGTGCGCTTGGCTCACTCACTGGAAAGAAAATTGCTGTGCTCGGGTTGGCTTATAAACCTGATGTGGATGATCTGCGCGAAAGTCCGGCAAATGAAATTGTGCATCTGCTTCAACATAAAGGAGCACAGGTAAAAGCTTGGGAGCCTTTTAAGCCCAATGCAAAGCTGGCTGGCATTCACATGTCACCTACTCTTGAAGACGCCATCACCGATGCGGATGCGCTGTTACTGTTGGTAAAACATACTGAATTCACAAAATTCAACCCCAGTGAGATTGCGCAAAAAACAAAAGCACGCATCTTGATCGATACCGTAAACGGCTGGGATGACAAAGCATGGAAAGCCTCGGGTTTCGATGTTCATCTATTGGGAGTTGGGAAATAACATAGTTTGTTAATTTACAACTCATCCCATCTTTATCTTATATGAAAATTCTCTCTGTATTTGGCACTCGTCCTGAAGCCGTAAAAATGGCGCCTATTGTAAAACAACTGGCTCACACGGCTGGCTTTGAATCACGTGTCTGCGTGACCGCCCAGCATCGGCAAATGCTCGATCAAGTTTTAAGCTTGTTTGAGATCAAACCTGATTATGACCTGGACTTGATGCGCGCCGACCAATCTCTGGCGCAATTAAGTGCGGCTATCTTCACCAACCTTGATCCCGTATTTAAAGATTTCAAACCCGATTGGGTACTTGCCCAGGGCGATACAACCACAGTGGCAATCACTTCCCTGCTTGCCTATTATCATGGCATAAAATTTGGACACGTGGAAGCAGGGCTTCGTACTTACGATAAATGGCAGCCCTTTCCCGAAGAAATTAATCGTCGCATAGCGGGTGTCACAGCCGACCTGCATTTTGCGCCGACGGAATGGTCACGCCAAAATTTATTACGTGAAGGCATTGCAGATGAGATGATCAAGGTTACAGGCAATACGGTCATTGATGCTTTGCAATTTGTATCCACACAGCCTGAGCCGCAGGAAATTACTCAACTGGTAGCTGATAAGCTAAAAAACGCCAAATTGATTTTGGTCACAGCCCATCGCCGCGAGAATTTTGGGCAACCGATGGAAGATATATGCCGCGCGCTGCTTGAGCTGGCAAAACGTGGAGATGTTGAAATTGTTTATCCCGTACATTTGAATCCAAACGTGCAGGAGCCTGTCAACAGATTGCTCAGCGGTGTGGAACATATCACCCTTCTGCCGCCTTTGGATTATCTGCCGCTTGTGCATTTGATGAAGCATGCCACACTTATTCTCACTGACTCGGGTGGAATTCAAGAAGAAGCGCCTGCTTTTGGCATCCCGACCCTTGTTCTACGTGATGTCACCGAGCGCCCGGAGGGTGTGCAAGCGGGGACACTCAAACTGGTTGGAACAGAAACCAGCTTCATCGTCCAGGAGGCGAAGCGGCTTTTGGAAGACGAATCTGCTTATGCAGAAATGGCTAAGGCGGCTAATCCGTATGGTGATGGTCACGCGGCAGAAAAGATCGCCCAGTCCTTGTTAAGTAGCTGCGAATAAGGCTGATACTTTCAAAATTGTATAGAGCAAGGAAATAATTATGTGCTATTCTTGAAGTAGAAGAGTGTCTAGTCAATAGCAAATCCGTCGAAAGGTGGAGACGCAAAGTCATGGGTCTAAGGTTGTAAATAACAACTAAGATTGCCAGATTGCCGAAAGTCACATGTTGTTATATTGTGTTACTTTCGCGCCTGGCATAAGTCAGGCGTGATTTGTTTGAAGGTAGATATATTAAATATTCCAGTGTTTCTTTCAAGGTAGAAAATTTTTTCGAAGATGTGCGTTTTCTCAATTTTGGAATATAAAGTTAGCAATGTTCAATAATAATATTCTGAGTATAATGAAAGGATAGCCATGTTACGCCGATTTCTTGCAATATTCATCACATTTTGTCTGCTCAGCACAAGTTGGGTATCTGTTCATGCACAAACTCAAGGACAGGATCCCAAGTATTTTAGCGAGACCGGTCATAACGTTAAAGGGGACTTTCTAAAATTTTATAGCAGTAATTCCAATGCCTTATTTTTATATGGTTATCCCATTACAGAAGAGTATGTAAATAAAGATGGCAAAACCGTTCAATATTTCCAGCGTGCCCGTTTTGAATATCGCGGTGATTTGCCCGAAGGACAGCGAGTACAGCTTACGCAACTTGGTCGTGAAACGTTTGTTTCCACTGGACCGTTGAATGTTGCAAATACTTTTGCCTGTCGTTCTTATCCTGAAACTGGTTATCCAGTTTGTTTCGCTTTCCTTGAATTCTTTGATCAATATGGCGGGGTAGGACAGTTTGGATACCCGATCTCAGGATTTGAATATCACGAGAATAAGATCGTACAATATTTTGAAAAAGCCCGCCTGGAGTGGCAGCCGTGGAAGGTGGAGGGGCAGCGTGTTGTGGTCTCAGACTTGGGACGTACTTATTTTGATATTCTTGGTGAAGATATTGGATTGCTTTCACCGGTAAAACCGTTGAACAATACCAGTACTGATATTGTCAATTTGCAGGTGCGCGCCTTTGTATGGAAGGCTGTGACGCTTGCAACTGATTCGCAATTGATCTTTGTGATCGTGCAGAATCAAAACCTGCAGCCGGTTGCAAACGCCAGCTGCACAACGCTTGTGCATTGGTCAGATGGACGGGCTGAACCTACCACGCTTTCAACAAATACCAATGGTGTGGGGATGGTGCCGCTCTCTTTCAATAACCAGCCTTACGGAAGTTTGATTTACGTTGATGTTGTCTGTGCTTTTAGTAATTTGAGCGCAAATACGACAACATCATTTAGGATTTGGTACTAACTGACTGCTTGTTTGAAATAAACGCACCTCGAAAGGTTAATTTCGAGGTGCGTTTATTTTTAAGACCAAAAAAGACGCTGAATTGAAAAAAACAATAAACGCTGATTTTCGCTGGTTCGAAAGCGAAAATCAGCGTTTATCAGTTTCCAAATTATTCGGGGTTACTTATATTTCTTTCACACCATTCTTTCAGCGTTACCGTTGGCGCACCGAGCAGGCGATTGGCTTCATCAGTCCCCCAGTTTTAATAATGCTTCATCAGCACCGCCATGCCTTTCCATTCGGCGTTGAAGGTGAGCGCGCCCAGCACGGCAAGCATTTGCGTGGACATCGGCGCAACCTTCACATCCGCATGATCTGCATAGATTTTCATCGCTGCGCCCATGGTGTAGGCT
>CAMCQT010000021.1 GCA_945877125.1 Candidatus Brevifilum fermentans
AACAACCGCCCGCCGCTTCTGTTGAAAGCCTGGGTTCGACTGCCCAGGAACAGGACGATGCAGTGGCGTGGCTTGAATCGCTTGCCGCCAAACATGGAGCCAAGCCCGAAGAGTTGGTGACCGACCCAAGCAAACGCAACGAAACTCCACCCGAATGGGTTACGCAAGCACAAAATATTAATCAACAACCGCCCGCCGCTTCTGTTGAAAGCCTGGGTTCGACTGCCCAGGAACAGGACGATGCAGTGGCGTGGCTTGAATCACTTGCCGCCAAACACGGAGCCAAACCCGAAGAGTTGGTCACCGACCCAAGCAAACGCAACGAAACTCCGCCCGAATGGGTCACGCAAGCGCAATCCATCGGAGAAGCGCAATCAGCCTCTACATCTGCCGAAGCTGAAAAATTAGATCAACAACCTGAAATAGTGGACAACGCGCTAAACATCGGAGAACAATTCTTTGCCGAATTTGAGAGCGCATCCATTGCCGCTCCTGCCATCGATGAAACAAGCGCCTGGCTGCAAAGCCTTGATGAAGAAGAAAAACAGGCGCAAGCTTCGAGCAAGTTAGATGACCTTCCTGATTGGATGAGTGATTCTAAATCTGAACCTGAGAAACTTCATCGCAGCGAAATTCCTGAGTGGCTAAGCGACACGCAACAGCCGCAAAACTCTGGTAATCAATTTGAATTTGCAAAACAGGAATCGGACGCGCAACAAACAGACCTCCCCGACTGGTTAAGCGATATTGAAAATGATATCACCCCACAAAATGTTCAGCCCACTCAGAATGTGCCTGAAAATGATCTGTCAGATTGGTTAAACGGGCTGGATAATGAGCCAGGTCTTCCGTTTGACGCCATCCCCACGCCTGACTCAATTCTATTTAAGTCAAAATCCAGTGAGTCAGAGAAACAGGAACCTGCTATTGCAAAATCTGATCTGCCTGCCTGGTTAAGCGGTGTTGATGCTCAAAATGTGGAAGCGGAATCTGAGGATGAATGGAAGGATTCCGTTCAGGAAGAACCTGCCATCTCTGACGCAGCGGAAACCGAGACGCCTGCTCCTGTAAGTTTGGGTGAAAATCTACCCGACTGGTTAAAAAACGTGGACGAAGAAGAGCCAGCAATCGCCGATGATGAAGACGATGATACGCCACCGTGGTTGCATCGAGAAAAATGGGAAGCGAAAGCAGAAGAACCCCAAGAACCCATGCCCACCTCGCCTTCTGACTGGCATCCCATTGAGCCGAAGCCAACTCCGGTCTCCGAAGCGATACCTGTTCAACAACAGGAAGTTCCTGTTGCGCTTCACAAACCTTTTGCGCCGCAGGATGTACCTCCCCCACAGCCAGCCACGGTAGCACCACAACCATCAGCGCAGTTAGATGCGCCCGCCAAAAAGAAGAAAACCGGATTGCCTGTGAAAAAACAACAACCTGAAGCGCCGAACGTGGTCGCAGCATTGAATCAAGCAAAAGGCGAATTGGATCGAGGTGATATTCCAGCCGCGTTGGCACATTATACGAAGCTCATCAAAAAAGGCAAGCACCTCGAAGAAACGATCCGCGACCTGACAGAATCGATCTATCGCTACCCTGTGGAAGTTGGGATCTGGCAAACATTGGGTGACGCATACATGCGTGCCAATCGCTTAAAAGAAGCGCTCGAAGCCTACAACAAGGCTGAAGAGTTAATTCGTTAATTCCAAAGGGCAACCATAAAAGGTTGCCCTTACGGTTCCAGGCAGGGATAAACCCTGCCCCTACATTTTTATTTCGGAGGATTTTCTGTGGAAAGAACACTCGTACTTGTAAAACCCGATGGTGTACAACGTGGACTCATTGGTGAAGTAATTGCCCGCTTTGAACGCCGTGGACTTCGGCTTGTTGCCGCGAAATTTATTCAAGTCAGCACTGAGTTGGCTGAAACCCATTACGCCGAACACAAAGGCAAGCCGTTTTATGAAGGCTTAATCTCCTATATCACCTCTGCGCCTGTGATGGCAATGGTTTGGGAAGGACCCAATGCGGTTGTCGCTGTGCGCCAGACCGTTGGCTCAACCAAGCCCGTGGAAGCTGCACCTGGCACCATCCGTCATGACTATGCCCTTGAAGTGGGACGCAACTTGATCCACGCTTCAGACAAGCCCGAAACCGGCGAACGCGAAGTTGCGCTTTGGTTCAAGAAGGAAGAACTCATTGATTGGAAGCGTGCAGTGGATCAATGGGTGTTTGAGAAATAGGCAAGTAAAAAGTAATAAGTGACAAGTAATAAGGTAAAAGGAAAATCCCGCACAACATGCGCGGGATTTTTTCATCCTTCAAGTTTCATCCTTTTTATTACTGCACTCTCAACAACACCTTGCCGTCTTCCCATAATTCTTCCAAATTATAAAATCCGCGCTGGTCGGGGGAGAATAGATGCACAACCGTATCGCCATAGTCCACGATCACCCAGCCGTCACGGGCGAAGCCTTGCTTCTTTCCCTTTTTATCATGTTTGGCTTTCATATCATCAACAATGGCGTCGGCAAGCGCGTTGATCATACGGTCACTTGTACCGGTACAAATAATGAAATAGTCTGTAAAAGAGACGATGCCTTTCAGATCAATCAGGACTATATCTTCACCCTTTTTGTCTTCAAGGGAGTTTACAATTTCACGTGCAAATTCGAGTGCGTTCAGGTTTCACCTCATGATTTGGATAATGGTGCGGAAAATAATTTCGTGTAAATGGATCCGCTGGGTTGTAATTCACTTTTGAAAAGATGGACGGAGTCTACTCTGGCTATGCCAATATTGCCAAGTTGAATCGTATCCAAAGTCGTACGAATTTTTTGCAGTTCCTGCGGACTGACGGTCTGTCGAACACGTCCGATGGTGAGATGCGGGGAAAAGGCGCGCTCTTCCTGTTCGTACCCCAGACGGGTTGTGCCTGCTTCGATACTTTTTTGCAGGGAAGCCAAATCTGTCGGGGTCTGGATCCCAATCCAAAGCAGGCGGGGTTTGCGCGAGTTTGGGAATGAGCCGAGTCCGCCCAGTTGTAGATTGAATTGTGGATGTGAATCCGCTTCACGAGCGAGCAATTGTTTTAGAAACTCCAGATGCGAGGTATTAATATCTCCGAGAAACTTCAAGGTTAGATGCATGTTCTGGGTGGGAATCCAACGAACAAGATCATCTCCCAATGTTTGGCGCAGGCGAGTCGTTTGTTTTTGAATTGCATCACAAACCTGAGCAGGAAGTTCTATGGCGATGAAAGAGCGCAGTAGACTCATGCGATGTTGCTTATACCTTATGTAATACCTGTTCCACTGCCTGCTTGAGGTCAAGGAAACCAACGGGTTTGGTGAGATACATGGATGCGCCTGCTTCAAGTCCGATCTTAATATCACCGGGCATACTCTTGGCAGAGACGATAATAACAGGGATGGAGTACAAATCTGGCTCACGCCGCATATAGCGCAGGACTTCAAGCCCAGAAATGTCTGGCATCATAACATCGAGGATGATAACGTCTGGCTTTTCCTGTGTGATCATCGGGATGGCAGGCGCGCTGGAAAACATTTTGAGCACGCGGAAGCCGTTCACCCGCATCATTTCTGCAAACATTTCAGCGGCATCTGGTTCGTCTTCAATAATCATGACTGTTTTTTGTGCATCCATGTTTTTTTATCCTCTGGGCTAAAAATAGCATAATACAGTTGAATTGGCAAGGGCTGTTTTAGTGTGGCGCATGGTTTTTCCAAGGTCAGAAAATCTTTAACGCGAATGGCTCGAATAACGCGAATTTTTTATTAAGTTTCGCGAAAATTCGCCCAATTTGCGCTTTTCGCATTAACTCTTGCTACAAAATAAAAAAGATGTCAAGCGACCTTGGAATCACCATGTAGTGTGGCGTCCATTCGTAAGAATCTTTGTTTCGCAATGGTCTATTTATGACAACAACATTTTTTATTGGAGGAACCATGACAGCGTTGCAAACCTTTCGCGCAGAGAAGGATATTTTTTTTGGGAAACACCCGCAGAGTCCGCTTACCCGTGAACAAAAGAAGAATTTTCACAGCTTGAATTATTTTCCTGAAAACAACGACTTATGTCTTGAAGTAAAAGTGGATGAGTTCCCGCTCAAAGAACAATTTGAAATGCAGACTTCAACGGGAACCGTGCAAATCTACGAGAAGTACGGCAAGTTCAAATTTATGGTGGATGAGGTTGAAGCAGAGTTGACCATTTACCAAAGTGAGCACGGATTCTTCCTGCCCTTCGTCGATTCGCTGGCTGGCAGTGAAACCTACGGAGCGGGTCGTTATCTTGAGCCTGAGCCATTGCCTGGCGGACGTTTTCTTGTGGATTTCAACATTGCCTACAATCCATATTGTGCCTACAACGAGATGTGGTCATGTCCACTCACACCTGCAGAAAATCGGCTGAAAGTAGCAGTACGCGCAGGGGAAAAGCTGTTTCATGAATAAAAAAAGAGAGAGTCGCCCACAAAGCGGCTCTCTCTTTTTATTCAAATGGATGATTGGTTAAGGCTGTCCGCCGTTTTGCTGACCTAAGCCACTTTCTGGTGCGTTCTGCTGTGGCTCGGCTGGAGCATCAGGTTGATTATCGCCGTTGCCATTTTGTAGCTGTTGCTGTTCGTTTGTGCCGTTCTGAGGTTCGGGGGTTCCCATGCTTCCATTTTGTAATCCTGTGCCATCCAAAACTGGGGTGCAGGAGACTTGCGGAACAACCACAGGGCTTTCAGTTGCAAGCGGATCTTCGGTGGCGACAGGGACTTCAGTAGCGACCTCGGTGGCAACTTCTGTCGGTTCTTCGGTGACAGGCGCTTCAGTGGGTTCAGCCGTTGCAATGCCTATTTGATTCTGGTGACGATAGACAAAACCTTGCGGGTCAGCCAAACCATCAGCAACCTGATTCAATTGGAGGCGGAGCATATCGCGGGTCTGGTCGAGGATCGGCTCGCAATCGGTGCAAGTCCCATCCTGCAACTTATCCAGCAAGCGATCTTGAGTCTGCAAGCGGTCGCGGATTAATAACAGCGTGTCGGTCACTTCGGTCTCATCCAACGTGGATGCGATTTGCAATGCCTGATCAATTCGATCCTGCGCGCGCGTGGTCAATGCGGCGGGCGGGGTGACGCCCAAAGAATTCAACGCGATCATTTCTTCGGTGCGGGTTCGCGCCTGTTGCATCAGCAAATCAACTTCTGTGGCGGGGTCGGTGTTGAAAAATAATTGCGCGTCTTCGCTGAGCAGTTTGATTTGATACAACGCGCCGGTGGGCAGGTCGTCTTGTGCGGCAGCAACGGTGGCGTTGCCTCCAAATAACAAGCCGACGAGGACAAGGGTGGATACGATTAAGTTCATGGCTAATTTCTCCTTTTGTTGAAAGATTGTCGTCCACCCACTATGACGCCGATTTTCACTCAGAGATACTGCCTCAGCCAAAAACTTGTTTTTTCCACGGGCGGCGGCGCGCGGGTCGCGGGTAGGAACAGATTTCAATTCATTCAATAGTTCAGCCAATCGCGGGTCAAGATTATCATTTGTCATCATCACACCTCATCCAATAGAATTTTTTGCAGTTGCGCCAGCGCGCGATGTTGCAGAGATTTGACCGCGCCAACGGGTTTACGCAGCGCGTGCGCAATCTCTTCGTTCTCCCAGCCTTCAAGAAATTTGAGCGACACGACCTGCTGTTGATCTTCTGTCAACTTGTGCAATGCCGCCCGCACAAGATTCTTTCGCAGGTTATTCTCTGCAACGCCCTCGGTGGTTTCGGCTTGCGGCAGGTCATCGTCTAATTCTTCGGTCAAAGGCTGGCGGCGATAGTGATCCACAACCAAATTATGCGCCGTGCGAAACAAATAGGCTTGCAAATAATCACGCGGACCTTTGCCCGCCTGCAAGGCTTTCAGAAAGCGACTGAAGGTTTCAGACACGCAATCTTCCGCCGCGTTTTCATCTCCGAGCAGGCGCATGGCATAGCGATACAAGCGCGGACTGTAGAGGTCGTAAATCTCAGTCAGCGCGCGCGTATCAAATTGACCTGCCTTGGTTAATAGCTCTTGTTCTGGAATCACGTTGTCTCACCTTATATGACGTTGGACGGGCGAAAAAGATACGGGGCGATTAAATTTCGATTCGCGCTTCGCGCCCCGCTGATAATTGATTCAGATTCACTCGGCATTTTTCCCCGCCCACAGCGGATTCCCCAGCGCGTCTCGGAAAGTGTAAATTTGTTCTGTGCCATCCAATGTGACAGTGATTGCACTGTACGCAGTTTTACCACCTGGGATAAATACCTCAACCGTAACCCGCTCCCCCACCTGCGGAGCAAATCCGATGGAGCGGTTGTAGCGCGAGTTGCCAAGTTCGATATACAAAGATTGCCCATCGTCGGCGGTGATGGATAATTGCCTCAGATCGTAGCCGCTGACCACGCCGCGCAAAACCGTCACTTCGGGCGGAGTTTCACTCGCGCCGTCGTGATTGCCTCCGCCGCGCCCGCTGCCGTCAGTTTGCCACCAGCCCAAATCAGCCGTCAGCAGAATTCCGCCGAACATCACAACCAGCACGATCAAACCGACAACTTTGGAATTCAATCTCATTCCATGCCTCCCAATCCCAAATAGATTGTATTTTTTGCAGGGCAGCACGCCTCGGAGGTACATTCCATGCAGGTGATACATTGATGGTCGCGGATGACGGTGTGCTTGCTGATTTCAATATTCATCGGGCAAAGTATGGAACAGGCGTCACCTTTTAAGTTGCATGTGCCTTGATTGCGACGAATGGTAAAGAAGCGGAACAGGTTGCTGATTCCCAACACCGCGCCAAACGGACAGGCATACTTGCACCACGGGCGTTCCACCAAAAGACTGAGCAGCAAAATACTTTCCAAAATCAACAGGGCGGTGATGCTCACTTCGCCTGTCCAAAAGTTGAATAGCGCAAAGTATGGGTCATAATTTTGAAAGACAAGGCTGGCGCTGGTGAAGGTGACGTACAGCACCCAAGCCAAAACGCCGTAGCGCAGGTAGCGTAGCACGCGGTCGAGTTTGCTGGGGATGAATTGGTTGTACATTTTATTGCCGAACCATTTGCGCCCCAGTTTGCCAACCCATTCTTGCACCGTTCCCAGCGGACAGACCCAGCCGCAGAAAACAGGACCCAGCAGCAGGGAGAGAAGCAGCGTCAAATCCAGCAAAATAATCGATGAGGCGCGCACTTTTTGAATCAACGTGCCTGTCATCAAAAGCTGAGCCATTGTCTCCACGCCGCCAAATGGACACAGCGCATGAAGCGAGGCGCTCGATAAAAAGGATACCCCGCCACCGTTTCTGACCAGCGTGTGATTGACGCTGATGAAAGCGATTAGCAGAAAAAACAAAACCTGAACAACCTTGCGCGCCCAAATACTGCGCTTGTGAAAAATTTGAAACTTCGGCAATTTCATCGCCGCCTCCTTGCATAAAACATGGATAACCACCCTCGCCGATGGCTATCCATGTCATTCGTTATTTGGAGTTCGGAAGTTCTACTTCCGAATTTGCAAAAGTAGAACTTTTGCACTCCAGATTAGTGATTTCCCCCGCCATTGCCGTTTCCACCACCGCCGCCGTTACCCTTGCCAGACCAAAGCGGTTGACCCGTTGTGGCGTCGCGGAAGGAATAGACCTGTGCGGTTGAATCTAGTGTGACGGTGACTGCGCTGTACACGCCCTGATCACCAGGGAAACCGTAGACTGTGACGCCTTCGCCAACTGCGGGGGCAAATCCGATGGACTGACTGTAGCGTGAGTTGCCGAGCTGGACATAGAACGCGGAGCCGTCGTCGAGGGTCAGGCTCAGTCCCATTTGATCGAAGCTGACCACTGTGCCGTGGATGGTGGTCGCGGCTGTCAAATCAGCTTGCGCCACACCGCCCGTAGCAGATGCCTGCCCAGCGCCTTGTCCGCCTTGACCCTGTCCACCCTGACCTTGTCCACCAGTTCCCTGTCCGCCACCTTGACCCTGTCCATTGCCAGCACTGGAGATGATGGTCTGATATTGTTCAGCGGTCAAATATTGCGGCACATAAGTTTCGCCTGTTTGGGTGAGCAAAGTGCCCGTGAAAGCTTTCAAGTGGCTGTATGAACCGTTCATCAAATTGGTATAAGCCTGTTGAATATCGGCATTGTCGGTCTCAGCCATGCGGGTTTGCAAATCGCGGATGTCAATTTCTTCGATGGCTGCGCCGACTTTCAAAGCGTCTGCGAGGGAGAGATTGCCCTGCGCGACCAGTTGAGTGTACAAAGCCTGGAGATCAGGGTTGGTGAATTTTCCAGCTTCAGCCAGCGCGGAGTCGGTCAGCGCGTAGCGATCCAAGAGAACTTTGATCTCGTCCATGTGCATCTGTTCACTAGATGCGATATTTGAGAAAGTCTGTTGTCCCCAAGTTGTGTAAAGTGCGTTGTACACATCGCGGGCGAGTTTTTCTTCTTCGCGCATGAAAAGCAGCGCGGCGGCTTCGTCGGCGCTCAGGTCAGAAGCGGGGATGTCTAACACCGATGTGCCAGTTCCTGTTCCAGTTCCGCTGCCATTGCCGCCGTTCCCATTTCCATTGGATGTGGTCTGTGACTGCGTGGAGAAGATGTTTGTGCCAGGCGCGGCAAACGCGGTATAAACGCTTGCTCCGATGGCGATGACGATGACTGCGGCGAGAATTCCCGCTAGGAGTGTTTTTAGTGTTTTGAACATGATTTACCTCTTTTGGTTAATTGGTTATTTTTAGGTTTGATGGCTGCCTTTTGTCTGCAACCTTGCCCCTATGATATAACTCAATTGTAAAGATTGATTAAATATACAGATAAGGTTGTGCAAAATTTGTAACGCTCTGTCCTTTATCAATTCTTTACACTTTCTTTTTGAAGGCAATAATTTGAGTTGATAAAAATGGAAAATATTTTACGGAGTTCGGAAGTTCTACTTCCGAACGGCAAAAGCAGAGCTTTTGCACTCCAACAAACATTCAGGAGAATCCATGACAGAAGAAACACCCACACCCGAAAAAGAAGACTCCATGCTTGACCGAATGCGCGAGCGACTCGTCCCCGATGCAATGCCAGTGGATGACCGCGGACGGATGCGCATGGTCGTGGATAGTCTCGTCCTGCATTTACATCCGCCAAAGGTCATCGCCTCTACCATGAACTGGACTCACAGTTGGGGTTTAGGCGGGCTTTCCGCTTTGCTGATGGCAGTACTTGGATTAACAGGCGTCATCCTGCAAAACAATTACACGCCCGCCCCACCGCAAGCCTACCTCGATATTCTCGAAATCAACTCCAACGTCTGGTTCGGCGAACTCGTCCGCAACCTGCATCATTGGAGCGCGAACCTGCTCATCATCGTGGCGGTGCTTCATCTTATCCGCGTCTTTGCCACGGGCGCGTATCGTCCGCCGCGCGAACTGAACTGGTTGATCGGTGTCGCCATGCTTTTGCTGATCGTAGCCGCCAACTTCACGGGCTATCTTCTGCCCTGGGATCAACTTGCCTTCTGGGCGATCACCGTCGGCACCAGCATCATCAACTACGTGCCGCTGATCGGCAATTGGCTCGGTCAACTGATTCTCGGCGGACCCGAAGTCGGCGCGAACACCCTGCTCAACTTTTATTCCATGCACATCTCGCTCATCCCGTTGATGATCTTCGGGCTGATGATGTACCACTTTTGGCGCGTCCGCAAAGACGGCGGATTGACTCAACCTAAAAAATTGGATGAAGTGGAGCCGCCAAAGGTTGAGCGCGTGACAACCATTCCGCATCTCCTGCGCCGTGAGCTGGTCTTTGCGCTGGGAGCATTTGCCCTGCTGTTGGTTTTCGCCATGCTCGTCCCCGCCCCGCTCGAAGGCATCGCCAACCCCGACGTATCCCCAAATCCCGCCAAAGCGCCGTGGTACTTCATGGGCTTGCAGGAATTATTGCTGCACTTCCACCCGCTGGTCGGCGCCATCATCCTGCCGAGTCTGGCAATCCTTGGAATTTTCCTCCTGCCATTTTTTGACATCAACCTCAACAGCGTGGGGATTTATTTCCGCTCGCACCGCGGACGTTCGCTGACAGTCCTCGCCATCGGCATGGCGCTCATCCTCACCCCCATCTGGGTATTGCTCGACGAGTTTGTCCTCAACTGGAGCCTTTGGCTTCCCACCTGGGACACGCTGCTTTCCAACGGGCTGATTCCGCTGGCAATCATCCTCATCCCCATCATCCTGCTCGACGAATGGACTGTCAAATTCTTCCACGCCGACACCGAAGAGCGCGTGCTGTTCGTCGCCACCTTCCTCTTCACCGCCTTTGTCGTATTAACCATCGTCGGCATCTTCTTCCGCGGACCTGGCATGGCGCTCTACTGGGCGTGGAATATGCCGATTGCAAGTCATTAGGTGATTAGTGAATAGGGATTAGTGAATAGTCCCAACCATTCATCCTTCATCCTTTTATCAGGAACCAACCATGTCTGAAACCCCTCCCATCCCCCCCTCCCGCCGCGACTTTCTCAAAATTGCCTGGGCATTCTTCGGCGGACTTGCCCTGCTCGAAACCACAGGCATCTTCATCGCCTATTTACAGCCGCGCCTGACCGAAGGCGAATTCGGCTCGATCATCAACGCGGGTCTCGTGGACGATTTTCCGCTCAACTCGGTCACGCATATTTCCAACGGGCGTTTTTACATCGTGCGCCTCGGCGATGGCGGCGTGCTGGCTGTTTATCACCGTTGCACGCATCTCGGCTGCACCGTCCCCTGGGACGCCACCGCGCAGAAATTTATCTGCCCCTGCCACAACTCGCAGTTTGATCAGCAAGGCGCGGTTGAAAATCCGCCCGCCCCGCGCCCGCTGGATTTATTCGGCGTCAGCATCAAAGACGGTCAAATCAACGTGGACACTGGCAATCTGATCGAACGCCAAACTTTTGAAACCGCACAGGTTGTTTATCCATAAATGATGTCATTGCGAGGAGGGCGCTCTTCCCGACGAAGCAATCTCCTCGCACATATCAAGATTGCTTCGGGCAAAGAACAAGAGCGCCCTCGCAATGACATGAAACAAGGAATTCCCATGAACCTCCCTCAAAACCGCACCCGTCTCTTTGAAGTTTTAGCTGGCTTGCTGGCGACCCAACTGATCGTCTTCGGGCTTGGCTTTTACATGCTCCACGAACCCGTCCGCATTGCCGAGTCACAGACTCAAATTTTGCACACCCAACTCGATGACGCCATGACGCTTTACGCCCAAAACTGCTCAGTCTGTCACGGGCTTTCGGGCGAAGGCATCGGCGCGACGCCCGCGCTGAACAATCCCGCCCTGCAAACCATGGCATACGACGACCTGACAAAAACCATCGCGCGCGGACGTTTCAACACCGCCATGCCCGCCTGGAGCAGGGAAGACGGCGGTGCGCTCAGCGATTATCAAATTTCGGAACTGGTTGGATTAGTCCAATCGGGCGATTGGAACGAAACCCGCGACCGAGTCGTCAACCTGGGACTTGCCCCGCTCGTCCCGTTCACCACCGAACCCGATCCTGCTCTACTCGCCGAGGTAGCGAATCTACCCGACGGCGCGACCCTGCAAACCGCGGTCACACTCTTCGCCGCCAACTGCGTCGCCTGCCACGGAGCCGATGGACTCGGCACAGGCATCGCCCCCGCCTTGAACGATCTGCTCGTGCGCGAGAAAACCGCCGACGAACTGACTCGCACCGTCACATTTGGCAGCGCTGGCACGCTCATGGCGGGCTGGAGCAACGTGCTGACCCCCGAAGAAATTAATGCGCTCGTGACCCTTGTTCAGCGCTGGGATGAAGTTCCCGCTGGCATTTTGCCCGCGCCGAATGTTCCCATCGCCACCACCGAAGAAAGCATCGCGCTGGGCGGGCAACTCTTTTCACAAAATTGCTCACGCTGTCACGGTCCCGAAGGACAGGGAACACAACGCGCACCCGCGCTCAACGTCAAAGCCTTCCTGACCGACACCGGCGATCTTGCCATTCAGCAGATCGTCACCAACGGCGTGCCTGGAACCGCCATGCCCGTTTGGGGTGACCGCATGACCGAAGCGGAAATTCAAGCCATCGTCGGCTTCATCCGCCAATGGGAGGCGAATGCTCCCGAAGTGGCAGTCCCAGCCAAAGGCGGCGGAGGCGGTCCGCCGTGGATGAGAAATAATAATACAACCGCCACCACATCCAATTCCACCACCCAACAATCCACTGGTCAGGGAACTCAGTCTGGGACAGGACAAGGACAAGGACAGGGACAGGGGCAGTCCCAGCAAACAACAACCGCCTGGTGGCAAACCTTCGACTGGAGCATCCTCTTGCTGATCTTTGGCGTATTGTCCATTTCGTTCACGTTGATCTTCATGGGATTCGAATCTCTACAGCGCAGACCGAAAACCAAGCCCCCTGAAAAATAATCGAAACGTCATTTTCAAAACTCCGAACCCGCAAAGGCTCGGGTTTTTTTCTTTACACGGTCTTCACAATAGCGTCATGTTTTCTTTACGGCTGTCCAGTAAATTTGACCCACAACAAACATTTCAGGAGTCCATCATGCAGAAAACATTTTTACAAAAAATATCCCGCAAGACCACCATCACCGCGCTCGTCGTGGTGGTGGCTGTCGTTGCTGCAGTTGCATTTTTTGCGAACCCCGTCCCAAGCGAATCCGCCGAAACACCCGCCTTGCAGACAGCCAAAGTCCGCACGGGTGATCTGGTTGTCACCGCCAGCGGAGCAGGCACAGTCGTTCCCTCCGCACAACTTGACCTTAGCTTCCGCACCTCTGGCGTGCTGACCGAATTAAACGTCGCCGTCGGCGACTCGGTGCAGACCGCGCAAGTGTTGGCAAGGCTCGAAGAGAACATCCAAGCCGAAGCAGATTTCCAGGCGCTGTTCACTGCGGAGGGGATCACCGAGGCAAAATTGGCTCTTGTCAACGCTGAAGAAGCGCTGGTGACCGCGCAAAACGATGTGATTTATTTGATTGGTTCAGATTGTTGGTACTGGCAGGAGCAATTGGAAAAGCCCGACACAACGCAAGCCGAAAAAGATTTGGCGCGCACCCGATTGGATTATTTTATGAGTTTGCGCTACATAGATGAATCAGATATTGCGCTCGCACACGCCAATCTTGAATCGGCACGCGTGGCTTTGCAGGATGCCCAAGCCGCACTCGAAATTGTCCAGACGGGACCCGATGCACTAAACGCGCCCATCGCCGCGCTGGGAACTGAGATGGCGAAACTGGAACAGGCTCGGCTGTTGGTGGAAAGCACCCGCCTGACCGCCCCCTTCGATGGCACAGTGACTTCCCTGAGTGCAGTTGCTGGACAAACGGTGGGCACGACCTCGATCATGACCATCGCCACAACCGAAAAATTATTGGTACGTTTTTATCTCGATGAAACCGATCTGGATAAAGTGAAAGTTGGCAACCGCGTCACCTTCATGTTTGACGCCTATCAAAATCAACCCGTGGATGGTGAAGTAGTCACCGTGGAGCCGACTCTGCAAGTTATAGACGGCACGCCCGTGATCGTCGTCTGGGCATCCCTGCCCACTGAAACAGATTTCAGCCTCATATCTGGCATGACCGTGGATGCCGAAGTCATCGCGGGAGAATCGCTCAAGACTCTCATCGTCCCTGTGCAGGCATTGCGTGAATTGGCTCCAGACTCCTACGCCGTCTTTATCGTTGATGCAAATGGACAATTGGTAATGACCCCCGTTACGGTTGGCTTGCGTGACTTTGCCAATGCCGAAATTTTGAGCGGCGTAAAAATTGGCGATGTAGTCAGCACAGGCACAGTAGAAACGAAATAGTAATTGGAGATTGGTAATTGGCAAGTTGTAATTACCAATCTCCAATCTCTAATTACCCAAAAGGTATTTTGATGAACAATACTCTAATTGAAATTACAGGCATGACAAAAATATATGGCGAGGATGAAGCGACTGTCTCCGCGCTGGCAGGGGTCAACGTGGATGTCTCGCGCGGTGAGTTTGTCGCCATCATGGGACCTTCGGGTTCGGGCAAGTCCACGCTGATGAATATTCTCGGCTGTCTCGACCGCCCCACTGACGGCGCGTACATTCTCGACGGGCGCAATGTGAGCCAGATGAGCAAGGATGAACTGGCTGAAATCCGCAACGAAAAACTGGGATTTATTTTTCAGTCCTTCAACTTGCTGCCACGTTTGAGTGCGCTTGCCAATGTGATGCTTCCCATGCTCTATAACAATGAAGACATCAGTGACGCAGAGTCAGAAGCTCGCGCGATTGCATCGCTTGAAGCCGTCGGCTTGGGCGGACGCCTGCACCATCGTCCTAATCAACTTTCAGGCGGACAGCAGCAGCGGGTTGCCATCGCACGCGCATTGGTCAATCAACCGCCATTGATTCTGGCAGATGAACCCACGGGCAACCTCGATTCAAAATCGAGCGTTGAAATTATGGACATTCTGCACGGCTTGCACAAGAACGGCGCAACCATCGTCATGGTCACGCACGAGCCAGATATTGCCGAACACGCTCAACGCGTCATCTGCGTCAAAGACGGACTGATTCTTTCCGACGGGCGCGGTGGTTCCAACCCCTGCCTGGAGAAAAGGCATTAACCACAAAGGAGACGAAGGGTCACGACACTTGCGCCGCGCGCCAGTGCGGTGAGGAAACCTCAAAACACCTTTGTGTACCGTTGTGACCCTTCGTGGTGAAAAAATTTTTCTTTGAAAATGGATAACCTATGAAACTCAAAAAAATATTTCGCACAGCTTGGGAAGGCTTGATGCTCAACAAAGTCCGCTCGTTTCTGACGACGCTGGGAGTCATCATCGGCGTGGCTTCGGTCATCGTTATGCTGGCAGTCAGCGCAGGAGCCGAAGCCTCCATCGCGGAACAGATCAACGCACTCGGCGCAAACTTGATTATCGTCTCGCCCATGCGCGGCATTCCTGGCGCGGGGCGCACCCTGCTAATTGACGACGCCTACGCAATCGCCGAACAAGTAGTCGGCGTGGATGGAATATCCGCTGAACAATCACCTGCCGCACAAAATGTCCGCGCGGGCGGCGTGACTCTCGAAGCCATCCCCGTCATCGGCACCACCGCAGATTTTCCGCCCGTGCGGGATTACGCCGTCGCCGAAGGTCGCTATTTCACCGCCGACGAAGATGACCGCAAGGCAAAAGTTGTCATTCTCGGCTCAGGCATCGCCACAGATTTATTCGGCACAGAAAGCGCCATCGGGCAAACCGTCACCGTTGACTCGACCAAACTGACCGTCATCGGCGTGATGGAACCCAAAGGCATCGTGGCAGACATTGATTACGACGGACGCGTTTATCTTCCGATCAATCTCCTGTTCCAAAAATTCATGACCGCCTCGCCGATGGGCACAGACGCCGTCCGCACGATCTATCTCAAGTCAGAAAGTCAGGAACAGATCGACAGCGTCATCGCGCAGACCACGGCAATCCTTGCCGAGCGTCACGATGTTGACCCCGCCAAGCCTGACTTCACCGTGCAAACCCAGCAAGACATCATCGCCACACAAGAAGCCACCACTGCCGCCTTTCGTGATCTACTGGCTTGGGTCGCCGCCATCTCACTGCTCGTCGGCGGCATCGGCATCATGAACATCATGCTGGTCAGCGTCACCGAACGCACGCGCGAGATCGGTCTGCGTCAGGCACTCGGCGCAAAAGCATCCACTGTCCTGATGCAATTCCTGATCGAAGCCATCATCCTCAGTCTCGCAGGCGGCTTGGTCGGCGTGATCCTCGGTGTCGGCGGCTCGTATCTATTCAACATGTTTGGCACCATGCGCACCGAAATCGTCCCCATGTCCATCCCGCTCGCATTCGGCGCGGCAACCATCGTCGGCATTTTCTTCGGCTACTATCCCGCCACGCAAGCCGCAAAACTTGACCCGATTGAAGCGTTGCGGCGGGAATAAAAAATGTAACGTGTTGCGTGTTGCGTAAAAATAGAACACGCAAACTAAATTTTCATACTATCAATCAAAAGGATTTTTCAAAATGAAGCGAATTTTTAGCCTGATCCTACTCCTCTCTATCTTTTTCCTCGCGGGATGCGGAACATCAGCCACGCCCGCACCTGCTCCCGTTGAAGCAGCCGCCACCCAGCCGATAATTTTCACAGAATCGCCCGCCATTGTTGTTCCCACCGAAACCGTTGTTGCCCGTCCCACATTGGATGCGGCTTACGAAAACGCCCTCACCCCAAGGCTTCTGCTTGGATTAGGCACGCTGAAACTAGCTGAAACTTCTACACCCGTCACCGCCGAACAGGTTCCGCAATTGCTCATGCTCTGGTATGCATTCGACGCCCTAACCCAACCTGGCACAAGCGCGCAGGCAGATCAGGCAAATGTCGATTCCCTGCTTGCACAAATTGAAGCAGTCCATACCCCTGAGCAAATCATGGCAATTAACGCCATGCGTCTAACTCAGACAGAACTGGAAACTTGGGCGCAAGTAAATGGAATTGTCGCTTCAAATGGCGGCGGACAGGGACAAGGGCAAGGCGGTGGCGGCGGCAGTGGCATGTCACCCGAAGCCCGCGCAACCAAACAAGCAGCACAAGGCATGTCGAACCCATCCAGCGGCAGTGAAGGTGGACTCGCTACAGCCGTTACTAAAGCGGTGCTTGCCTACCTCCAATCCATCCAACCATAATCAACTCTAAAAGGATTTTACAAATGAAACGCATTTTTCTCTTAACCCTGATTCTCTCAGCCCTACTCCTCGCCTCCTGCTCAGGGACGGCTGCTCCTGCTCCGACAACAGGCGGCGACATCTATGTCAGCTCAAACCTGCCCGTGGATTACGAAGGCGCATTGGCAGTCCGCAACCAACTGGCGCTTGGAACCCTCCAATTGATCCAAACCGGCTCAGTCATCAGCGCAGAACAAGCGCAGACTTTGCTTCCGCTGTGGCAGGCGCTTCGCAGTACCCAGCAAGCGGGCGGAACCGCCCAAGCCGAAGTCAGCGCCCTGTTGACTCAGATCGAAGCCGCAATGAAACCTGAACAATTACAGTCCATTGCCAGCATGAAGTTGACTTTCACCAACATGCAGGAATGGGCAACCGCCAACGGCATCACGATGGGCAGTGGCGGCGGCTCACCTGGACAGGGCAGCGGCATGTCGCCCGAAGCACGCGCCACCAAGCAAGCCGCCGAGGGCGTCACCTCCAGCAGCGGTGGAAGCGGAAGCAAACTCCCGACCGCATTAATGGACGCAGTCATCGCTTCGTTGGAAGCACAAATTCAGTAAAAACAAAACCTCCGAGGTCTTAAAGACCTCGGAGGTTTACGGAGAACCCCATGAAAAAAAGCATCTTTCGCATCGCCCTCTTTACCCTGCTCGTCGTCAGTTCGGTCTACGCTTGCGCCCCGACGGTCGAAGCAACGCCCACCTCGCTGGCATCCGTCTATCTCAGCATCGAATATAGCGACGCGGCAAATGTCCGCAGTCAACTGGCGTATGGCACGCTCAAACTGACCGATGTAACGCCAGACCAAGCCAAGACCCTGATTCCGCTTTGGCAGGCAGTCATCAGCTTGAGCAGTGACACGACCACCGCCAGCGAGGAACTGACCGCCGTGCAAGATCAGATCACCGCCGCAATGACCGAATCACAGTTGCAGGCGATTGCAGGAATGCAAATCACCAACGCGGGCTTGAATGAGTTTTTCGCGCAATATGGCGTCAGCCTGCCAACTCCCGTGCCTGGCGTAACAAAAGTCCCAGGTTCGGGCAGCGGCAAGACGGAAGAAGAAAAAGCCGCCGCACAAGCCACCGCCGCCGCGTTGGGTCAAACCACAGGCACGGGTCAATCTGCAAAGACTCTGTTGTTCGAAAAGACAATTGAATACCTGAGTGAGATTAGCCAATAAAGTCAGACAATTCAAAAAACTTCCGAAGTCTGTGAGACTTCGGAAGTTTTTTAGTTAATCAAACCATTTCTTGTCCAAAGGCGCCCACTCATCGCTTTGCTCGGCGTCGTCCTTCCAGTTTTCCTTGCCGCTCCATGATTCGATTTGGATGGCATAAACCGATGTGGCACGCAGCTCCTTGTCGGTGATTTCGCGGTATTCCCTGCCAGCCACCATGCCTGGAAAATATCTGGAGATCAAGCCGTACAATCCGCGCCGCGCTTCATCGGGGTCATCCAAAACGCGGACTGTGCCGAAGACGATCACACTGCGATATTGCAAGGCAAATTCCATGGCAATGTTCGAGGGCAGGAAATTTCCCATCTCGCTGACTTCCAGACAGACTTTTGGATTCTTCTCGATGCCCGAGCGGATGCGTCCCGCGATGTTGCCGTGAAAAATCACCTGATGATTTTCCTCATCGAACCAAAACAGGTTGGGATGCAGGAAGGGCTGGTCATCCATGGCGTAGGCAGTGTGACCGACCTTTTGCTCGCGCAGAAATGCACGAATCCAATCTTCGTCACGAGTGTGCGCGGGGATGCGTTGAAATGCAGTTGGGGGTTGGTTTTCGTAGTTGCGGGTCATGTTGTTCCTTCGCTTATTGATTATCCACCAGCAGATGTTTGTACCACGTCCACAGGGAGATGTATCCTGCAACGAGCGTTGCGGCAATAAGTGCCCAGCCCCACCACGCAATGCTTCCCAAAGCCGCGAGCAGAAAATACACGGCAGAAGCAATGGTAATGGCGCCAAGCAAGGCAACTTCAACCGCAGTGAGATTGGCGATACTGAATGGCTTATCTGTAGGTGGAAGAGTGCCCGCTCTCCATTTGAAAGCAGGCTCAATTTCCTTGTTATGACTAATGTAATATTCCTTGATTTGATTCATTGCCTGCGCTGATTCATGCCACGCGGCGCGCAGGCGGGCTAGCTGTGCCAGGGTCAATGCGCCCAGAATGGTGAGCACTACAAATAAACCCGAAAACGCAAACGAGACATTTTTCAAGTTGCTGGTTGAAAAGATTGCGCTGAGAATAGCCGCCACCAGCGAGCCAACCGAAACAAAATAAAAAGATGCGACCTTCGAACGATCTTCATTTGCCTGAAATACGGTACTGGCAATATAGTCATATTCGGCTTTTAGAATTTCATCGGCGTTGGGTTTTGGTTTGGGGGGCATGAAATTTCCTTGGATTATATTTTCACCTTGATGAACGGAGATAAACAAAGATGAAGGCGTTTATGCTTCAAATGCCCATTCACCTTGACGCATGACTGGCTCATGAGAGCCGTCTGGCTTGACGCCGTCAATGTCCATCTTCGGCGAGCCGATCATGAAATCTACGTGGTTGAGGCTGACGTTGCCCCCAGCGGAGACAAAATCATCGTCGCTCAACTCCTCTCCACCGGCGAGGGTGAAGCGGTAGGCGCGTCCAATGGCGATGTGACAGGATGCGTTCTCGTCATATAAAGTGTTGTAGAAAAGATGTCCGCGCTGGGCGATGGGAGAACTGGCGGGCACGAGCGCGACTTCCCCGAGGCGGTGCGAGCCTTCGTCGGTATCCACCAGCTTTTGCAGCGCGGCTTCGCCCTTCTTCGCGTTGACCTTGACCACGCGTCCGTTTTCAAATGTGACCTGGAAATCTTCGATCAAGGTGCCGCCATAGCTCAATGGGAATGTGGATGTCACCACGCCATCGGCGCGGTTTCTGTCGGGCAGGGTGAAGACTTCTTCGGTGGGCATGTTGGCAGTAAATGCCACGCCGTTCTGCGCCATCGACTGGGCGCTGATCCATAAATGTCCGTTGGGCAAACCGAGCGTGAAATCTGTGCCAGGCGCGGAGTAATGCAAAGCAGTGTATTGTTTGGACTGCATGTAGGTTGCGCGCTTGCGTAAGTTGATAATATGCGTTTGCCATGCCGCGACGGGATCTGGCTTGTCGATGCGGCTGGTTTCAAAAATGGCTTTCCATAATTTTGCCTGCGCTTCATTCGCCGGCAGTTCAGGGAAGATTTTCTTCGCCCACTCCTCACCTGCGGCAGCCACCACACACCAGTTGACGGCGTTAGTCGTGACCTTCTCACTGACCTTGCTGAAGTTTTGCAAGTGAGTTTTCTGCATCATGCCCACCACTTCGGAGTCCAACCCGCCGAGCAGGTCTGGGTTTGCGCCTGTGATGGAGAGCAGAGCATCGCCGTTCTCGATCATCTTCACAACAGCATCCACCTGCCAGGTGGAATATTCGTCAAAGGAATCACGTGGGGCATATTGGGCACGCAGGCGCAACATTTCCTCGTCGCCCCAGATCACATCCACAAATCTTGCGCCGACTGCATAGGCGGCTTTGGCAACTTCGCGCACAAGCGGCGCAAACTGATGCGGCACGCCGCGCGTCGCGGCAAGCGTAATGATCAAGCGCTGCCCTGCGCGAATGTTCAAGCCAACTTTCACAATTGCTTCTGCGTATTTGCGTAACATTTCCTGATGGGTTTGGTCAGTCATGGTACCTCTGTTAAGAATGAAATTTTGGTCACGCCTGAAATATGACCATAGCGAAAAGAACATTTAGTCAAGTATAGCATGGCACTTGAGGGAAAAGGGCGGGTATACTTGCAAAAATTATTCACTAAATCTGAGGGCAATAGGATGCGGTATTTTGTAAATATTCAAACCATAATGATCGACGCAAATTTAGTCGTTAAAGCTAAAAACTTCGCCAAACAAGTTACGCCCACCATTGGTTCAGCCGGCAGCGGCTATCGGGATACGAATCAATTCAACTTGCAGAAAATTGAAAACGATCATTTCGTGAGCAAGATCGGGGAAGAAGCGGTCAGAATTGTTTTTGAGCAATGCAGTCAGAAAGTTGAAGGTCCCGATTACCAAATTTATGCAGGGAAACAAAAATCCTGGGATTCAGATTTATATGTGGACGGCTTGGGTCTCGCAGTAAAAACACAGGCAACCGCGTTGGCTAAAAAATTCGGGTTGTCCTGGACTTTCCAAGCGGGAACTTACCGCAAAGATCCCATTTTGAACAATTCGAATGCCTGGGTCTGTTTTGTTGAATTCAATGAGGCAACCCATCAATGCAGGGTTTATCCGCCGTATCAAATAAAAGAGTTGACCTTTGGAGAACCCAAACTCGAAAAGTTAAAGGGCAGCAAAAAGGTCGTTTATGCCGATAGTTTGCCCGCCATAGGAAATTAATAATGAGTATGATTAAAAGTCCCTTGCGATACCCTGGCGGAAAATCCAGGGCGATCGCCAAAATTTTGGAGAAACTCCCCAAATCCTTTTTGGAATTCCGCGAGCCGTTTGTGGGCGGCGGTTCTGTGTTCGTAGCCATTAAACAAAAATTCCCTGCGGTTGAGGTCTGGATCAACGACTTAAATTTCGACCTATATTGTTTTTGGAAAATCGCCCAGTCTAATACAAAGGAATTTGCAGGTGAAATTACAAAAATCAAAAATGAAACAAAAAATGGCAGAGCGTTGTTTGAGGAATTCAGAAGCAGTCTAAATAATGATCTGTCAGACTTTGAGCGAGCCGTGCGTTTTTTTGTTTTAAATAGAATTTCATTTTCCGGCACAGTAGATTCAGGCGGATATTCAGAGGCGGCCTATCACGCAAGGTTTACACATTCGTCAATCAGCCGATTGCTATCACTGGAGACTGTGCTTCAAGATGTAAAAATCACCAATCTGGATTATAGGAATGTGATCCATGAGTCAGGAAATAACGTGCTTATTTTCCTCGACCCGCCCTATTTGGCAGCCACCCAATCTCGGTTATATGGAAAAAATGGCGATTTACACTTGGGTTTTGAACATGCAGAATTTTCCAATGAAATGAAAAAATGCCAGCATAATTGGCTCATCACTTACGATGATTCAACGGAAATACGTCAAAATTTTTCCTATGCAAATTTATATGAATGGGAACTGCAATACGGAATGAACAATTACAAGCAGGGGAATGCAGCCAAGGGAAAAGAATTATTTATCACCAATTATTCGGTTGGAGCCGTGTAGCCGTTTGGAATCTCACTTCCACGGCGCGGTGATGAGCGGGGTCTCCGCGTCTGCGGCGTGACCGAGGGCCGGCAAGCCCCATGCCTCGGCAATTGTTTTTAAGATGGAGTAATGCGAATATGGGGTGGCATCTTGAAAATTTGGCTTCACTTGTGGGGAGATGAAAACCGTAGCAACCCGCCCTCCTGCGGATTCGGGAAGCTCACAGCATGAGTGTTCGCCTTGTCCTTCGTCCCAGGTCAGGATGATGAGAAAAGGTTCGCCGGAAGATTCCAACACGGGGTAGAGTTTGTCCATTTGTTGTTTAAGCCAGCCATCGGCGAGGTCAAGTTCGCAATCGTGGGCGGAGTAACAAATATCGGGGGTGATGAAGATGAAGTTGGGCAGGTCGTTTAGGGCGATGTCTGCATCGAGTTGCGTAAGCGGAACTACGCTGTGGGCGCAGCGTTCGGCATCCAGGCGAATTGGGTCGAAATAGATGAAGGGGTTATGCTTTTGTACGTAGCGCAAAGTACTGCCTACAAAACAGGGTTCGGGCATATCGTCTTGATAGGTTTTCCATGTCCGTCCGCTTTGTTCGATGAGATCGGGCAGGCTGGGGGCATTGATAAAACAATCTTCGCAATTGCTGGTAATTCCAAAAGTATCGCCGCCGATGAGTGAGATGTAATTGGGCAGGCTGGGATGTGTAGTGGCGTAATGCTCTGTGAGCAATGTATACGAATTGGCAAGTAGATTAAAGTATGCCATTTTTCCGTTACCGATCACTGTGCCGAATTCCTTGTTCTCGAAAATGATAATGACGATGTGAGAAAAGTTCGGTACAAGCGGCAGGGGAATGGGGGTTGGCTCAAGCGTTGGATTGGATGCAATCTCTGCGGTTGGAACAACAATGGGTGTGGATGTGGGAAATGGCAACGACGTGACCGGCAAAGGCAAAGGCGTTGACTCTGCCAAAGCGGGCTGACAGGCTGAGGCGAAAAAAGAGGCGAGGGTGGTCATCCAAAAGAGGCGTAAGATAAATTTCATATTGATATCCTTTTTACAGAAGTCCAAAAGTAAAACTTTTCCACTTCGATTATAAGAGTAAAACCCAAGTGTATCGAAAATGTAATTAAATAATCATTGCTTTGAAAGGTGATTTTTGCTACAATTTCGGGATAGTCCAAATGGGTGAATCCCATAAAACTTCAAAATGATAGAATCAGAGAAACAGGCATTATGACGACCATACGCACCCCCGCAAAAATTATCCCACGCGCTTTTCCTGGTATCAAGCCGGAAGAAGTGCAGGAGATCATTGTCAATAGCCGAATTACGACCTATCCGCCTGAAACAATAATATGCAGAGAAAATGAGATCGAATACGTTTTTTACATGGTGCTCGAAGGAGATTTTGAGGTTACAAAGGTAATCAATAATTCGGAAGTACGGTTACTAAAATCTTTGAGCGCGGGTGACTTTTTCGGGGAGATGGCGCTGATCCATAATGCGCCGCGCGCGGCGACTGTAAAATCCAAGACGAATGCGATCATGCTGGAACTCGACAAGGATGGGTTCAACCGTGTTTTGAAGCGCAGCCCCAGCGTTGCCATGGCAATGGTGCGAGAGATCAGCAACCGCCTGCGGCAGAACGATCAAATGGCAATTGAAGACCTGCGGATGCGCGCCTCTGAACTGGCTGATGCCTACCAAAAACTTGCCGAGCAGGAACTGGTGCGGCGCGAGTTTCTTTCAAACGTGGCACATGAATTACGCACTCCTTTAATGGTTGCAAGCGGTTATCTGCACGCCATTCAAAAGGGAATGTTTGCAGGCGAGCAACTTAATTCAACAATAAATACGATCTCGCGCAACGTGGATCAGATCACCACACTTGCAAATGATCTTCTTTTCCTGCAAGAGATCGATTTGGTTTTACCGGAATTTCAGCCAGTGGATGTTATTGCCGTTGTGAACGATGTGATCAATAAATATGAAGCCAAGGCGCAAGCGCGCCAGGTGACCATAAAAGTTAAAGGCGACAGCGGCGTATCCAAAATACGGGGGGATGCACAATCGCTCGAACGTGCCGTGGCGGCCCTGGTGGATAATGCCATCAAATTTAGCGCGTCAGATAGTGAAGTTGAAATTCGCTTCACAGAACAGGGAAGATACGTTCGCATTTCCGTTGAAGACCACGGCATAGGAATTTCACCTGAGATACGCCCGCGTATCTTTGACAGGTTCTTCCACCTCGACAAAAACGGAGATCAACTTTACAGCGGACTTGGGATCGGACTTTCAATCACACGCCAGGTGATTCAACAACACCAGGGCGTATTGGATGTTGAAAGCGAAGCAGATAAGGGAAGCAAGTTCACCATGTCGTTATTGAAGTGGCGATAATTTTTTAGCTGAAAAAATAATATGGAGAACGTAATGCAACCCAAAATTCAACTTGCAATTATTATATGTTTGATCGGTCTACTGCTGACTACCCTGACAGCCTGCGGCGCAAACAAAACTAACGAGCCAACTGTTGTACTGCCCATCCTAGAAACATCCAACTCGAACAACTCCCCCGCCACAAGCGAACTATGCAACAACGTACTTTATCCCACCACACAAGGCGCGGCATGGATGTACGCCACCGAAGGCGGACCAAGCGGTGATTTCATTTATGTAAACTCAATCACCGAAGTGCGCGCAGATGGTTTTACACTCACATCGCAAATCAACGACACCATCAACACACAGGAATGGGCTTGCCAACCTGACGGCTTGAAGGCACTTCAACTCGGCGGCGGCAGCGCAGCGGGCATTTCAATTCAAGGCATGACCGCAGAACTCATAACTTCAGAAGTGACCGGCATCAGCCTGCCGCAATCCGTCACAACTGGCATGGAATGGCAATACAGTTTGAAACTGCAAGGCACGGTCGCAATGCCCGGTGACCAGCAGGCGCAATCTGCCGGCGGATACTCGGTGGTCATGAAAGATTTAGGCACCGAAACAGTCACCGTGCCAGCCGGAACTTTTGAAGCCATCAAAATTCAAGCCAATTCAGCGGTTGATATTATGGCGGTCTTTGAAGGACTTGAAGTCCCCGTCAAATTTAATGGAACAACCATCACCTGGTACGCCCCCGGGGTCGGCTATGTAAGATCAGTGGAAAACGGAGATTTCGGCGGAACAGCCTTCTCCGCCACAACCGAACTCCAAAGTTATCACATCCCATAAAAAAGGATGAAGGATGAGGAAACAAAAAATATCCCGAAGGTTTGAGAAACCTTCGGGATATTTTTTTCAAGAACCAAATACAACAGTCAATTTATCGTTTTCATCGTAATAAGAGCGCGCCGAAAAAGGCGGATCACCGCGCTGCATGGAATGGATTCGATCAAGCAGGACGGGCAAATCTTCAACCACTGGGAGATGAAGAACCGCATCTTTTTTCACCCATTCAATTGATCCTTCCTCACAGTCCTTGATCTCACCCTGAGGATTTTCTCCGCAAAAAACAAACAAGCAGACTCCCGCTTCTCCGGCATCCACAATGACCGTGCCGCACAACCATAAATCTGCGAGCAGTCCCGTCTCTTCAAGCAACTCACGCTGCGCCGAAAAAAGGATATTTTCTCCGCGCTCCACATGACCGCCAATCCCATTGTATTTGCCAGCCCACAATCTTTTTGTGGGCGCGCCTTTAATTAACAAATACTCATCCCCACGCCCCCTTCGGGCAAAAATCGCTGTACGGGGAATGAGCATGTATCTATCTTTCGTTATACCTTGATCAGATTTTGGCATGGGCGGAGTTTACCACTGGTCGTCAACTTTTTGGTGAAAACAAATCGGTCAATGAGTTTTTGATAAATTGAATCTTGCATTTTTGTAAGGAATGACTATAATATGATAATTATTGTCTGATTTACCTCCAAACCAACACACCCACTCGTGAAAGACAGATTCCAAAAGGACGGCAATCTTGAAAATAACGTGTGTATCCAACAATTTGCAAATTGTATCCAATACAAGGATCAATTTATTCTTGTCCTTATGAATTGAAAGACAAGGCTTAAAGCCTGTCTTTCAATTTCTGTTTTAACTGGATATTTTATGAAAATAATCCTACGTGATATTCAACCTGAGGATAAGACATTTCTTTTCACCGTGTACGCCAGTACGCGGACCGATGAAATGGCTCTCGTGGATTGGACAATGGAAGCGAAGAATGCCTTCCTGCGGATGCAATTCGAGTCGCAAGACCAGTATTACAAAGAAACTTATCAGGGTGCTCAGTACCAGATCATTGAATCTGATGACAAACCTGCTGGACGGCTTTATGTCCACAGGCGGAAAAGCGAAATCCGCATTATGGATATTTCACTACTGCCAGAATTTCGCAAGCAGGGAATTGGCACAACCTTATTGGAGAGTGTTTTGGAAGAAGGCAAAAACCGAAACCTGCCGGTGACGATTCACGTTGAACGCTTTAACCCAGCCTTGCATTTATACGAACGGTTGGGATTCTGCCAAATTGAAGATAAAGGCGTGTATCTCTTGATGGAATGCACACCGATGATTATGGAGAAGAATGAAAGTGCTCGATAAACTGGCTAGCTCAGATTTCGCACCCCACCTCAACCAGACCTTCCGTATTCAATTGGAGGGGATCGAGCCAATCGATCTGGAGTTGGTCAGTGTGGCAGAAGCAAGTTCGGCGTCTCAGCCTAAAGCGCGGCATCCATTCTCACTTCAATTCCTTGGGCCGGTCAGTTCGCAATATCTATTACAACACACCTACGGACTTGAGCATAAAGAAATGGGTGTGTTGGAATTATTCATTGTGCCCCTCGGACTTGAAGAGGGGAGAATGCGTTACGAAGCGATATTCACTTAATAATAGGAGAAAAAACATGGCGGAACCTTTTTTATCAGAAATCAGGATTATGTCGTTTGGATTTGCTCCGAGAGGCTGGGCACTTTGCAACGGGCAACTGCTTCCCATTAACCAAAACCAGGCTCTGTTCTCGTTACTGGGAACAACCTTTGGCGGCGATGGGCGTGTGAACTTTTCCCTGCCTAATCTGCAAGGCTTTACGCCCATCCATGTTGGCCGCGGACATACATTGGGCGAGAGAGGCGGTGAGCAGGCTCACACGTTATCCATTGCTGAAATCCCAACGCACACCCATCCTGCATATGCAAGCAGTACAAATGGAGATTCTCCTGCGCCTACGGGTATGTTGCTGGCAGCAGAATCAACTGCCATGTATGCGCCCGCAGATGGAAACCTGGTGGCTCTGCAAGCCGCCACAATTGGTAATGTCGGCGGTTCACAAGCACACCTTAATATGCAGCCGTCTCTTGCCTTGAATTTCTGCATTGCCCTGCAGGGCATCTTTCCATCGTCTAGCTAGGCAAAAAGGAGAATCAAATGGCTCAACCATATGTAGGCGAAGTCAGAATGTTTGGCGGCAATTTTGCCCCGGCAGGTTGGATGTTCTGCGAAGGACAGCTTTTGCCAATCTCTGAAAACGAAACGCTTTTCACGTTAATCGGCACCACGTACGGCGGCGACGGTCAAAGCACTTTCGGGTTGCCAGATCTGCGCGGGCGCATCCCGATCCATCAGGGAAATGGATTTGTCCTCGCCGAAACCATAGGCGTGGAAGAAATCACGTTGACGGCAAATCAGATCCCCGAGCACGCCCATACTTTCGTCGGCACTTCATCCACTGCCAGTGCGGTGAGTCCGGCAAATGGAGTGGTGGCATCGCCCAGTAACATTGACCTATATCGGCCCGCAACCATTCCGGGCGTAGCTATGGCGGCAAACGCACTGGCGAATCAAGGCGGTTCTCAACCACATACCAATTTCCAGCCGTACTTGTGCGTTTCATTCATCATTTCACTATTTGGGATTTTCCCATCCCCAACTTAAGGAGAATAAAATGGCAGATCCATTTGTAGCCGAAATCCGAATCTTCCCCTTCAACTTTGCGCCCAGGGGTTGGGCGTGGTGTGATGGTCAATTGTTGCCGCTCTCGCAAAACACCGCCCTGTTCTCTCTGCTTGGCACCACATACGGCGGAAATGGACAGAGCAATTTTGCGCTTCCGAATCTTCAAGGAAGCGCCCCCATGCATCCCGGGCAGGGACCTGGTCTCTCGTTGCATGATCTGGGCGAGGCAGGCGGGACTGAAACTGTGTCGTTGCTAACCAGTGAGATCCCCTCGCACACACATTCTTTGATGGCGTCAACATCGCCGGCTGCCAGCCGCGACGCAACGAATAATCCGCTTGCGCGCTCACGCAATGGATTGGCCTATCAGACCAACACAGCCCAAAATCTCGTCAGCATGGCGCCACAGGCTGTAAGCACAGCCGGCGGCGACCAGCCGCATAACAACATGCAACCCTACCTGACACTCTATTTCTGTATTGCCCTGCAGGGTGTCTTCCCCCCGCGCACCTAATAAATGTAAAAGAGGCTTAATTATGATAAACCGGCGCGATTTTCTTAAGTTCAGCAGTTTGTTATCCGCTGTCTTTTTTGTTCAGATCCATCCATTGGGCAAAAAGACCAGTTCGCATGTCGAGGTGGAAACAGAGGACATGATGTACCGCGGCACAAATGATGGAAATATTCTTGTCTCGCGCGATGCCGGACGGACATGGCAAAACCATCTTAAGCTCGGAACAGAGTATTCGATCCAGGAGTTATTTTTGGACCAGTCAAACCGGGTCCGTGCCCAGGTTGGATTTGCGGGACATAGTTTTGAGCTTGTTCTTTCAGACAACGGTTCTTCGTGGAAAACTGCTTAAAGAATCGGGTATTGATTTTTTATTTTATTAACGTAAATAAAATTCGTATTTATCAGTTGAAGAGGAACAGGTCATGATCAAATATAAATTAACGGGCATTTTTTATTTATTTTTCAGAGCGATTTTCGCTGCGATTTTGATGGTAGCCGCCACCCAACTCCTCTACGGTCT
Source organism: Candidatus Brevifilum fermentans (assembly GCA_945877125.1). Lineage (GTDB taxonomy): Bacteria > Chloroflexota > Anaerolineae > Anaerolineales > Villigracilaceae > Villigracilis. The sequence continues at coordinate 29,043 of CAMCQT010000021.1, forward strand.
GGGATCGGTTTTTGCCGCCGCTTTATTGACATCCACCAAGACCGATGCTCTGCAAACCGATGCAGATGGCAGTGGCAATGTTACTCCCGGTGATACATTACGCTATACCATCAACATTCAAAACACCGGCAACTCGGACGCAACAAACTCCTCATTCAATGACACGATTGACAATAACACAAGCTTCGTACCCGGCTCACTCCAGACCACGCCGCTGGCGCGCAACGACAGCGGATACAGCACCGTCGGCAACGTTCAGTTGACCGTGCCAGTTGGCAGCAGCATATTGTTGAACGACAGCGACCCGGACGGTTCAGGCGGGCTGACCGTCACTTCATTCAGCGCGACCAGCATCAACGGTGGCAATGTAAGTGTGGCGTCTGATGGCAGTTTCACTTACAACCCCGCGCCAGGCTTTTCAGGGACCGACACCTTTACTTACACGGTAAACGATGGCGAGGGCAACACAAATGGAGCGACAGTCAGCGTGTCCGTTGGTCAGGTGGCTTGGTTCATCAACAATACGGCAGGCGGGCCAGGTGACGGACGTTTCACTTCTCCCTTCAATAGCATTGCTAACTTTACTACATTGGCCGCAGATGACCCGGGTGATTACATCTTTGTTTATCAGGGAACTTACAGTGGCGCCATTACATTACTGAACAATCAGCAGTTGATCGGACATAATGTCGGCTTGACGATTGCCCCCAACCTTTCCATCGCAGCAGCCGCCCGTCCAACCATTGCCAATGTGACTCTGGCTTCGGGTAACACTCTGCGCGGATTAAACGTCTCCGTCAGCAGTGGAACAGGTATCAGCGGCGCGGGTGTCGGCGCATTGATCATCAACACCGCTTCAGTCACCAATAGCGGCGGAGTGGGCGTCAGCTTGAGCGGTGGCAACAGCTCGATGGCAGTGACCTTCGACAGCGTCTCCTCCAGCGGCGGAGCCAATGGCATCGTCCTGACCAACAACAGCGGCAGCTTTACATCCAACGGTGGAACGATTGACCCGACTGCGGGTCACGGCATTCAGGTTTCCAATACTGGTGTTGGCCCGCTAAACCTCACGCTCAAGAACAGCACTGTCACAGGCGCGCCGGCCGGCTTCAACGGAGTCAACTTTGAGATTCCAACCAGCGGCTCCTTCGGCACGATCACGATCCAGAGTAATACGATTTCCAATAATGCCAGTACTGGGTTGCGTGCAAACATTCAGGGCACAGGCAGCATTAGCAAGATCGATGTCAATGCCAATACCTTTACTGGTAATGACATCGGCGTTGACCTAGCTACCAATGGCACTGCCAGCATTGACTTCGATATTCACAACAATGCAACGATGAATGGCACCCGCACCCAGGTCAACATTGCGGCTAACGACAATGTCCACAATAATGGCGTTGGTCCAACAATGGAAGGCTACATCCGCAACAACATCATCACAACCAGCCCGACTGGAAATGCATACATTGCCATGTGGGTGGTGTCTGACGGCGATGGGAATATTACCGTTGATATCAATAACAACACCATCACTAACTTTGGCGATAGCGGCATTGACGTGGAGTCGCGCGGCGGCACGGGGGATGTAAATGCGCGGATTGCCAACAATACAGCTTCAACCACTGCCGCTTTCCCTCTGGCAGGTATGTTCCTGCGCAGCGGTAATAATAGCGCGGGCGAGACCAGCCTGCTGTGCGTGAACCTCAACGGCAATAATATAGCCGGAGGAGTTGGCGCGGTTGCAGATTATTATCTGGATCGCTTCACCCCAGCCGCAACACTATTCCAAATTCAAGGGCTATCCCCTGCGTCTGCCACGCCAGCACAAGCCGAGGCGTTTGTAGTCTCGACGGATGCTGGATCAACCGCATTTGCTGAGAACGGAACTTATACCGCCGCAACCTGCGCCACGGTCAGCTTTGCTTCTGTGCCAAATATTAATCAAGTAGCACAAGAATCAGGTGGCGCGGATACTGTATCCGCAATCCCAAGCTTTAGCGGCTCATTTATTGCGTTGAAAGAAAATGCCGCCAAACTGGCAGGTAATTTCGTCTCAAGCTTCGGCATTTCAAATGCATATGCCGCCCCGATCACCTCAGTAAGCCTGGGTACTTTGAATCCGAGTGAGACGATAACCATCACATTCGATGTGACGATCAATAAGCCACTCAGCCCAATCAGCACAACACAAGTCTGCAATCAGGGCAGTGTGACTGCCGATGGCGGCATCAATCTGCTGACCGATGATCCTGACGTAGGCGGAGTCACCGACCCAACTTGTACGACGGTACATCAGCCTGACTTGACCATTAGCAAATCAAACAATGTAGGCGGAGTAGTGGTTCAAGGCGAAAGCTGGGACTGGACTCTGACTGCATCAAACAGCGGCAATGGAGCCGCAGTCTTTGCCAACTCGCAGACGATCCTCACCGATGACCTGCCTTCCAGTGGATTGACTTATGGCACACCCAGTGTAGCAAATGTAGTCAATGTGACCAATAGCGGAAACATTAGCTGCGCGATCACCAGTAACACATTAACTTGTATAGCCAGCGGCGGGACGGTTACGCTCGGAGCCACAACAGGCAAGTTTGATGTGGTAATCCCTGTGACCTCGGTTAACGGTGACACCTATAACAATCCGCGCGGCGGCGGCAGTTGCTCGGTTGACCCAAACAACAGCCTTGGCGAGTCCAACGAAAGCAACAATACCTGCGCGACGAATACTGTCGTTGCAAATACGCCAACTCCAACGCCAACCAATACGCCAACCGCTACTGCTACTAACACGCCGGTATCTCCTACGCCTACTGATACCAACACGCCGACCAACACACCTACCGACACGCCGACCAATACGCCGACCAACACGCCGACCAACACACCTACAGACACGCCGACCAATACGCCAACGAACACACCAACCTACACGCCGACCAACACACCCACAGACACACCTACCGACACGCCGACCAACACACCTACCGACACGCCGACCAACACACCTACCAACACACCAACCTACACGTCGACCAACACGCCAACGAACACACCGGTTTACACACCGACCAAAGGAAGGAGACCCACCAAGACGCCAACATATACTCCGACCAAGAGACCCACTAGAACAAAAGAGCCTACGAAGACTCCGACCAACACGAAGACGCCTGCCCCAACGCCGACTCTAATGGCTTGTTCCAACAATTTGTTGCAAAACGGGAGCTTCGAATTGCCGCTGGTTGCGGGGCAGAATATCCAGTATTGGATCGAGAAACCCTTTGAGGGTAGCATCTCCCAAGGCGGAGGGTATCAAGCAGACGGTTTAAATGGTGCTTTCATTGGACCAAGAGAACGGCTCTACCAAGATGCGATTGCCACCGCAGGCAACGCCTACACAGTCACGTTCTGGTCTGGCACGCATGACCCGCGTCAGGATGAAACTGTCCGCCTTGAATTCCTGAATGCATCCAATAATGTGATCAGTTCACAATCAGTCAGCATCAATTACGATGTGGATAACGACAATACAGCGCCTCGCGTGACGCAATACACCCTGCAAGGGACTGCGCCCAATGGCACTGTCAAAGTACGTGTGATTGCCCGCAATGAAGGTCGCAATACCTTCAAGTTCGATGCCGCCTGTTTAACTGGCGTCGAGCCAACCGCGACACCAACCAATACACCAACGAACACACCAACGAACACACCAACCAACACACCAACCAAGACTCCCACCAATACTTCAGTCGCGCCAACGAACACGCCGACCAATACACCCACCAATACTCCAGTTATGCCAACGAACACGCCAACCAACACGCCAACCAATACTCCAGTCGCGCCGACGGACACGCCGACCAACACACCCACCAATACTCCTGGCTAATAAATCCAAAACTTCAAAAACATACGCCCGAGATGATCGGGCGTATGTTTTTAGGGGAGAAGTATTACATGGCTTTTGCATAAGACAATTTATGTCATCCTTTTCCACGGCACACACCAGAGCAGCCTCTTAGCCGTCGTAAAGGTTCCTCGCCGCTATCGCGGCTCAGAACGACATACACAACTCAGGTGACATGACATAATTAAACGTCCCGAAAGTTTTGAACCTTCGGGACGTTTTGTTGTTTCATTGCGACGAGCGCAACAGGCTAACCAATCAACTTGCGAACTTCGTCCAAGTGACCCGCAGAGCCGAGTTTCTCGTTCTTGTCGGCGATGAACTTGGCATATTCAGCCATGAAGATCTTACCCACGGGGCGCAGGTCAAACTCAGCAGGAAAATCGCGGAAATATTCGCGATGAACGCGCGTCCACACCAGGCGACCGTCCGTGTCAATGTTGATCTTGGTCACACCCAACTCGGCGGCACGCTTGAATTGGCTGGTATCCACGCCTTTTGCGCCTTTCAAATCACCGCCAGCGGCGTTGATGCGCGCCACTTCTTCCTGCGGCACTGAGCTGGAGCCGTGCATCACCAACGGGAAGCCGGGCAGGTTCTTCTGGATTTCTTCGAGTACATCGAAATGGAGTCCCTGTGAGCCGCTGAACTTGAACGCCCCGTGGCTGGTACCGATGGCGCAAGCCAGTGAGTCGACACCGGTCAGGCGCACAAATTCTTTTGCCTGAATGGGGTCAGTCAATTTGGCATTGGCTTCATCTACTTTGACGTGTTCTTCCACGCCGCCCAGTTGACCAAGTTCCGCTTCCACAACCAATCCCTTCGCATGAGCGGCATCCACCACACGCTTGGTAATTTCCACATTCTTTTCAAAAGATTCGTGGCTGGCATCAATCATCACGGATGAATAAAAGCCGCTGTCAATGCAGTCGTAGCAGGTTTCTTCGTCGCCATGATCGAGATGAACGGCAAAGATCGCATCTGGGAAAACTTCATTGGCTGAGGTAATTAATCCCTCAAGCATTTTCTTGTGGGTGTAGGAACGCGCGCCTTTGCTGATTTGGATAATGAACGGCGCTTTGCTCTCGACACAACCGCGGAACAAGCCCATTGCCTGCTCAAGGTTGTTGATGTTATACGCACCGATGGCATACTTTCCGTACGCCGCTTCAAATAACTTTTTAGTTGTGACAATCATGATGTTAAACCTTCCTTATATGGGTATGAATATGGCGCCAATTAACGCCGCCTAAAAACCATTGATTAATTATACATCCTGTCTAGAGGACATTTCTTGATTATAACCACAAACTCAGGCTATAATAAGTGAGACTTAAAATATGAATTCTCGTATATTAGTAGGAGGCTCACATGAGTGATTTCTTTGAAAAAGTAAGTGGACAGATTGACCCGTTCAAAAAACTACTTTCATACATCCCCGGCTTCAAAGGTTACATCGAAAGACAAAGCCGCCGCGATGCAGATAAGATTCTGCGTGATACCGTAGCACGCCGTTTTGAAGAACATTGGGGACGCGCTTCAAACTTGCAAGTTGAACTTGTCAGCAACGGCATGATCAAATACGTCGATGACATGGAGAAAGCCGCGCTCGCGCTGCGCACCTTCATTGACAAGATCACCACAGCCGCCCGCGGATATTCCGGCATGTTTGACGCCGTGAAGATCAACGAGACTGAACTCGAAGCCATTTATCAATTTGATGTGGCGTTCTTCACCCTCGGCGATCAAGTCGGCAGCGCGCTCGATAATGTGGAAGCCAGTCTCGGCGATGAAGCCGCCCTGCCAGCCGCCATCCGCAACCTGACATCTCTCGCCCGCCTTGCCGTGGAAACTTTCGAGCGCCGCTCTGAAGTTGTGACCGGAAGCGGACAATAAATTATAAATGTCATTGCGAGGAGCGCTCTTGCTCTTCGCGACGAAGCAATCCCCCTGTAACTGGGAGATTGCTTCGTCGGGGAATGCACCCTCCTCGCAATGACATCATAAAATCCTATGTGGCATAATTATATTAACGCGACCTCCACCGATGAAGTCGTCAAAATTTTAGGGGAAAAGAAAGAGCGCGCCCGCGTGATCGCGGGCGGCACTGACCTCATTCTCGAACTCGAACGCGGACTCCGCAAAGGGTTAGACACCCTGATCGACGTTTCGCGCATTCCCAACCTTGACCAAATCACAATCGACGAAGACGACGTGATCCATCTTGGGGCGATGGTCACGCACAACGCTTGCGTTGACTCCAAAATAATTCGCAAAAAAGCCTACCCGCTGGCACGCGCTTCGTGGGAAGTCGGCGCACCGCAGATCCGCAACCGCGGCACCATCGCCGGCAACATCATCACCGCCTCGCCCGCCAACGACACCATCAGCCCGCTCATGGCGCTCGGCGCAAACGTGACGTTGCTCTCGACTCGCGGCGAACGAACTGTTCCCTTAAAAGAGTTTTACCTGGGCGTCCGCAAAACCGTGATGCAGGCAGATGAAATGCTGGTGGAGATTTCATTTCCAGCCTTGAAAAAGTCACAGCGCGGGACATTCGTCAAACTGGCATTGCGACGCGCCCAAGCCATCTCTTTGGTCAACGCCACGATCATCGTCGACCTGAAAGAGGACACTGTCAAATCGGCAGTCATCACGCTGGGAGCGGTCACCCCCATCATCACCCACGCCGAAGAAGCGGAGAAATTCCTCGCGAAGAAAAAATTCAACAAGAAGAATATCGCCCAAGCCGCAGAACTTGCCACGCTGGCCGCGCATCCGATTGACGACGTGCGCGGATCCGCCGCCTATCGCCGCGAAATGGTCAGGGTCATCACCGCCCGCGGACTGACTGCCATTCACGATGAAACCGAACAGGCAGGAATGCCGAAGAAACCGATTCTGCTTTGGGGGCAGGAAGAAGAAGGCGGAAATCAGATTGCAGAAGGCAGAAGTTTCCCATCCGCTACAATTGAAACAACCATTAATGGAAAAGCCTACTCCTTCACGAGCGGTTCCGAGAAAACCCTGTTGCGTCTGTTGCGCGAAGATGGCATGATGACCGGCACAAAAGAAGGCTGTGCCGAAGGTGAGTGCGGCGCCTGCACCGTATTTTTGGATGGCAAAGCCGTGATGGCTTGCCTTGTCCCTGCGCCGCGCGCACATGGCGCAGAAATCACCACTGTCGAAGGGCTTGCCACCCTCACCCCAACCCCTCTTCCTGAGGGAGAGGGGCAAGGGGTGACGGAAAAATTGCACCCCATTCAGGAAGCCTTTGTAGAAAATGGCGCAGTCCAATGCGGATATTGCACTCCGGGGTTCCTAATGTCTGGCGCAAAGTTGCTGGAAGAAAAACCCCACCCCAGCCACAACGAAATCGAACAAGCCATTACCGGCAACCTCTGCCGCTGCACAGGCTATTACAAGATCGTAAAAGCAATTGAAGATGCGAGTAAATCTTAAAAGGTAACCCATGGGAAAATATTCCGGTTCAACTACACAAATGGAATCTTCCATAAAAAACACCAAAGAGCCGCATGGCGTTTGGCGCGGAATTGGCTGTTTAATGATGCTGATCATTCCCGTAATTTCCATAGCCGCCGCATTCGAAACCGTTAAGTTCGCGTTGGAAAATCGTCTGGGCATTCCATACGAACTGCTAGGCAACCTGCCCATGCCCGCCATCGCATACAAACTAAGCGGTCTAAAAATCATTCTTGAGCCTGTGACCAAAATCCCAAATTTCTATGCCAATGCAATCGTCAGCATTCTGTATATGGTGTTATTCAGCGGTCTCATCTCAATGATATATGCAGTAACCTACCGCATGGTTGGGCCAGAACGTTATGGTCCCACAGATGCGCCTCCCCAAAAAATCAAAATAACGAAGAAATCACGGTAGGAAATTATGTCTTCTAATTCTGTTGGTAAATCACTTCCGCGCGTTGACGCACTTGAAAAAGTAACAGGCAAAACACTTTACTCCGGCGATCTCACCATGCAGAGCATGTTGCACATGAAGATGCTCTTCGCCGAGCGTCCGCACGCGCGCGTAATAAATATTCGCACAGAAAAAGCAGAAGCGGCAGAAGGCGTTGTCGCAGTCTACACATCCAAAGATGTGCCGGTCAACGAATACGGATTGCAGATCCCCGATCAGCCCGTACTTTGCGGACCTGGGTCGCAAAAACCATACACCGATCTTGTCCGCTTTGTGGGCGACCAGGTTGCAGCCGTGGTAGCGCGGACTGAGTCTGAAGCAGCGGCGGCAGTCAAGTTAATCGAAGTGGATTATGAAGACCTGCCGATCCTTACCAACCCGACAGCGGCGCTCCGCTCCGATGCGCCGATTCTACATCCAGACAGAGGCGACACGAATATCTGCGTCCACTACAAAATCCGCAAGGGTGATATAGACGACGCCTTCGCCAAAGCAGATGTGATCGTCGAAGGGCAATATCACACGCCTGTTCAGGAACACGCCTATTTGCAACCCGAAGCTGGGCTGGCTTACATAGATGAAGATGGTCTCGTCACCATCAAAGCCGGCGGACAGTGGACTCATGCCGACCGCGAAGCCATTGCCCATTCACTCGGCTTGCCCGATGAAAAGATCCGCGTCATTTACCCCGCCATCGGCGGCGCATTCGGCGGACGTGAAGATATGTCGGTGCAGATCGTACTGGCGCTGGCCGCATGGAAATTACAACAACCCGTCAAGATCATCTGGACCCGGCGCGAATCGATGATCGGACATGGCAAACGACATGAAGTCACCATCAACGCCAAATGGGGCGCGACCAAAGACGGCAAACTTATTGCCGCAGAAAATGAACTCATCGCTGATGGCGGCGCGTACATGTACACATCCAACAAAGTGCTTGGCAACGCCGCCATCACATCCACCGGGCCGTATTTCATTCCTAACGCGAACGTGGACGTGTACGGCGTGTACACCAATAATGTCCCCGGCGCAGCCTTCCGCGGATTCGGCGCACCGCAAGCCTTGTTCATGGCTGAATTGCAAATGGATAAACTCGCCGAAAAACTTGGCATGGATCCTGTTGAATTTCGCTTGAAAAATGCCCTGCGCAACGGCGACACCCTAGGCGTCGGCACACCCGTCCCCAGTCCCGTCAGCGTTGTTGAATGTATCGAAGCCGCACGCGATGCCTTCAACTGGAAGAAGAAAGCAAAAAACAAAAAATCCCAACCACACATCGCCCGCGGACATGGCTTCGCAGCCGGGTTCAAAAATGTGGGCTTCTCTTTTGGTTATCAGGAAAACTGCTGGTCGAAAGTTGAAATTCACGGAAACGGAAAAATGGAACGTGTGGTCATTCACCAGGCCGGCGCGGATGTAGGTCAGGGTTTGCATACGGTGATGATTCAAATGGCGGCACAGGTTTTGGGTGTATCGGAAAAAATTATTGAGATCGAAACTTCCGATTCTGCCAGACAGGGAAATTCAGGTTCGGCATCTGCTTCCCGCCTGACCTTCATGGCAGGCAATTCGATGAAGGGTGCAGCGGAAGCAGCCTTGGAAAAATGGAAAAATGAAGAACGTCCGGCCATTGCAGAATTCAAATATCTTGCGCCGCCCACAACACCCTTCGACCATGACACAGGCTACTCCATGCCGAACTTCTCCTACGCTTATGTGGCTCAAGCCGCCGAAGTGGAAATTGATACAGAAACCGGACATGTGCGAGTCATACGCATCGTCTCGGCCAATGATGTCGGCAAGGCGATCAACCCCGAGCAGGTTGTGGGGCAAATTGAAGGCGCGGTGGTGCAAGCGCACGGCTACGCAGTTCTCGAAGATTACAAAACCAAAGACGGGCGCGTGCTGACCGATCAACTCAGCACCTATCTTATTCCCACCATTTTGGATATTCCCGAATCCGTCGAATCGGTGATTGTGGAAGTACCCGATCCAAACGGCCCGTGGGGCGCACGCGGACTGGGCGAACTTCCGCTCCTGCCCACCGCACCCGCCATCGCCGCCGCCATCCACGATGCGATCGGTATCTGGATCGATGAATTCCCATTCACCCCTGAGCGCATTGTGCGCGCGCTTGGAAAAATACAATAATTTTTAATTTTGTCGGGGCAGGCACTAGACCTGCCCCGACATAAATTATGTCCTTCCCCTATTTAGACGAAATTAAAGAATTAGACGAAACCGCCCGCCAACAAGCGGATGGTTCATTCGTCACGCTTGCAGATGGGATCACCCATTACGAACTAGGCGGACCTGAAGACGGGCAACCCGTCGTCCTCGTGCATGGATTTTCCACCCCGTACTTTATCTTCGATAATACATTCGAGTTTCTGGTCAATTCAGGTTTTCGCGTTTTGCGATATGATTTGATGGGTCGCGGATATTCAGACCGGCCGCGGGTTGACTACAACATTCAGCTTTTTGTGCGCCAACTCAAAGATTTAATCGATGCGCTGCAACTCGGCAACGCAAGCCTGATCGGGCTTTCAATGGGCGGAGCAATCACTGCGGCATTTGTCAGCGCGTATCCTGAGTATGTCAGCAAACATGTGTTAATTGACCCGGCAGGCGCAAAGCGAGTTTCGATCCCGTGGATTCTCGAAGCGTTGAAAATGCCCATTTTTGGCGAACTGGCTTTCGGGTTGTTTGGAAGCGTATCCATGATAAAAAACATCGCCGCAGACTTGTTCGCTCCCGAAGCGGTGAAACACTTTCAGGCACAGTATAAAATCCAGATGCAATACAAGGGATTCAAACGCGCTATTTTATCCACCATGCGGAACGGGATGCTTGATTCGTTTTACGAAACTTATGCCCGTGTTGGAGCGTTGCAAAAATCCACGTTGTTATTTTGGGGCACGAACGACACCACAGTGCCCTTTGAATACAGCAAGGCTATTTTGAAAGCCATACCACATGCAGAATTCCACGCCATTGAAAACTGCGGACACATTCCGCACTACGAGAAACCTGAGATCGTCAATCCGATCCTTTTGGAGTTTTTGTCAAAATGAACAAACAAGATATTCAGTTGCTCTACCAATATAATCACTGGGCAAATAAACGCATTTTGGATGCGGCGGCAAATGTGACCGAGAAACAATTTCTTGCGCCCGCTGCATATCCACACGGCGGATTGCGCAGCACGCTGACACATACCCTTTTCGCAGAATGTATCTGGCGCACACGCTGGCTGGGAGAATCTCCCGCTCAGCGTATAAAGCCGGAGGAATTCCCCACATTTGATTCGCTCCGCGCGCGCTGGCAGGAAGAGGAAAAGCTCTTAATGGACTTTGTTGACGAGCTCACAGACGAGAAGCTGAACAGCACTTTCAGTTACAAAACAACGAAAGACGAACCCTTCGAAAGAATATTGTGGCAGGCGATGGCGCATGTGGTCAACCACGGCACACAACATAGAAGCGAAGCCGCCGCCATGCTCACAGAACTGGGTCATTCACCCGGTGATCTCGATCTCATTGTCTTTATACATGAGATGAAGGAATAATTCACAGATTTGGCAAATTACGCAAATTGAAAAAAATGATAAACACGCTCACAAACTTTGTTAAACGCAACCGCTACAAGATCGCAATGTTTGGATTAATGACATCCGCTTCGTTGATCTGTATCCTTTTGGTGGCAGCGCGTATCGCGTACAGTGACTCAGGGCGCTACACCAGCCTGGTCTGGAATCTTTTCCTCGCGTGGATTCCCTTTGTGCTGGCGTATCTGGCGTATGCCTTTTCATGGAAGAAAAAACTTTTATATTTTGTTCTGCCGATCACCGCATTCCTCTGGTTGATCTTTTTTCCCAACGCCCCCTATATTTTGACAGACCTGCAACATCTTGCCAAAGAAACATCCAGCGCACCGGTTTGGTATGACGTGATCGTGATGGTCTGGTTCTCGTGGACAGGCCTGCTACTCGGACTTGTTTCGCTGTACCTCATGCACGATATTGTCCAACGCACCTTTGGACGCTGGCTTGGCTGGGCATTTGTTTTCATCGTTTCAGGCTTGAGCAGTTTCGGCGTTTATCTGGGACGCTTCGTGCGCTTCAATTCGTGGGACTTGCTTGGGGATCCCAAAGAAATTGTTGTCACTATTCTCGGTCTTGCCATTGACCCCTCCAAGCGATTGGTGGCATTTACAATTTTGTTCGCAATGTTTTACTTGTTCGTGTATCTCACGTTATATTCATTTGCACATTTACTGCAAGAGCAGTCTGTGCCCCATAAGGAAACATTATGACCCATCTCATTGTTTTACGCGGCGGCGGCGACCTTGCAAGCGGCATCGCATTGCGCCTGCATCACACAGGTTTTCAAGTTGTGATTCTTGAATTGGAAAGACCTTTGGCAGTTCGGCGCACGGTTTCATTTTCAGAAGCAGTTTATGAGGGCGTGCAAACTGTCGAGGACACCACCGCCCGTCTAGTATCGCCAGACCAAATTCAAGTGACGTTGGAAGCGGGAGAAATTCCGGTGTTGATCGATCCCCACGCCAACATCCTGCGCAATCAATTTCTAACGAGTCCCAATTCCACGATTGTGATAGATGCGCGATTGTTGAAAGCTGCGCCAGAACCTTTGGGGATTAACATCCCGCTTTATATCGGGCTTGGGCCTGGATTTGTCGCCGGAGAGAATTGCCACGCTGTGATAGAAACCCGCCGCGGACACACCCTGGGCAGGGTCTACTGGAGCGGCTCGGCACAAGTTGACAGCGGCGCTCCCGACGGTGACCGACGCCGTGTTTTGCGCGCACCCCACGCAGGCGTGCTGATGGCTGAGGCGAAGATCGGCGATCATCTCAAAGAAGGACAGTTCATTGCCGAGATCCAACCTGACGATGGGAGCGACAGTTATTCGGTATTCAGCCCATTTGAAGGCGTGCTGCGCGGGTTGATCCGCCCTGGAATTCCAGTTACAAAAGACATGAAGATCGGTGATGTGGATCGTCGCAACGACCCGGTCATGCACACGCTTGTCTCAGACAAGGCGCTGGCCATAGGCGGAAGTGTGCTTGAAATTTTGCTGATGTTTATGAAAAAAACTGAGAGTGACAGTTCCGGCATTTAATTTGGGGCGGCTCATGTGCAGACTCTGTGCAATAAGTCAAACCCTTTTAACGCAAATTACACAAATTGGGCGAAGAGCGCGAATTTTTTCGCTTCATTCGCAAAATTCGCGTTAAGATTTTAGCTCTTTGGTCGCACTGGACATTGCAGTCTGTACACTCTTTACATATGATCCTTTTGGTTTTCCCAACCTGCGCGGAAATAAAAATCAGCCGCCTGCTTGCGCCATTTTTGGCGGCTTGGGGGCGGCTGATTTTTACTTTATATGGGCTACTTCTTTTTGAGCATCTCTCGGTCAAAAATGGAAGGGTTCGTGTACAAGCCTTCGCGCAGGTATCTTCGGGCGATGTCTATATTTTTCATGATCTGGTGAGTATCGTTATATTCAGAGTCGCACAGCAGCACACCCACATTTGCGCGCAACCCCAAACCGAAGTCGTTACTCTCCAGGAATTTCTTCATGCTGTCTCTGACACGTCCTGCGATTCTGAGCGGGGCTTCTGGCGTGGGAATTTCTTCTATCAGCGTGAGAAAATATTCGTCGCTTGGCGACCATGCCATGGTGTCGGTTGGGCGAAGGGCGTCCTTGAATTCATCTGCCAGACCACGAAAGAATCTATTCAACTCATCATCACTCATTTGTCTCTTGAGTTCATTGACCTTGGCCACGTCTGCAAACAGGACGCCAAAACGGCGAAATTCACTTTGCTTAATTCTTTCCAGTGAAAACGTTAAACGCAATGCAAAAAAGGGCAGGGTGTACAAGCCGGTGACAATATCATGCACAGGCTCGTCCATTCCGCCCTGGGTTGCCTGCAAACGTTGGACAAGATTGCCCAGTTGATTAATATCCACAGGCTTATACAAAAGCAGGTCTGGCTGGACAGGGAGACTGGAGGCGATCACCGGATAGGCGGTGATTATAATGACTGGAATATTTCGCATTCTATCGTCGGCACGCATACGCGTTAATATCTCTATGCCCGACATGCCCGGCAACTGTAGGTCAAGCAAAACGATATTGGGCTGAAACTCTTCAAGACGATCCATTGCCTCACTGCCGTCCAACACGATCTCGGTGCGATATCCGGCAATATCAAGAACGTGACGGAAAAGCGCTACAACATCACGGTCGTCTTCAATAATAAACGCAACTGGTTTGTTCATGCCCGCTACCTCTTAAACTAACAAAATGAAAAATTCAACACAAAAATAAAATCATATTTATAAATTATACAATCTTTATCCTCAATATAAAAAGTAAATTGCATTGCAAAATACGATTTTGGCTCTCCCGTTTCTGGCGGGCTTCACCCACAGATTACATAGATTTCATCGATTTTTCAAAATCAAATCTGCATCATCTGTGAAATCTGTGGATAATTTTTTACTCATTCTCGTTCAAAATAGGGAGTGACTAAAAGCATGGGCTAAAAACATTAAGCCACAGAGTACACAGAGTTTTTTGAGGTCTTTCTCAGTATTTTCTCGGTGATCTCTGTGGCTAAACCTTCTGGCAAGCCCACGAAATTAGCCACTCCCTCAAAATAGTAGAACCGCAGTTTTTTTTGACTTACAATAGCAGATATGAATCTCTCTCTCGCACTTAGAGTCCCCAAAAATCGTAAGCCTGCCTTAATCGACGAGTTTGAGGTCGTGAGTTTTGTTGGCGCGGGAGGCAAAACCACTGCCCTTTTTCAACTTGCGCGCGAAATTGCCAACCATCATTCGGTAATTGTAACTTCAAACACCCACCTTGGCGTGTGGCAAATTCCGCTTGCAGATCGGCATGTTGTGGCAACAAATTTGGATGATATGAATAATTTTCCGCTTGAAGGCGTGATACTTGTGACCGGTGAAATTGAAGATGAGCGGACAAAGCCAGTCAGCGAGCCAATCCTAAGCTGGTTACGCGAAAACTCGAAGTTGCGTGACATTCCCCTGCTTATCGAAGCGGATGGCTCGCGCCAAAATTCGCTCAAAGCGCCCGCGGCGCACGAGCCGCCCATTCCTGAATTTACAAATACAGTCGTTGTCGTTGCGGGGCTTGGCGCGCTAGGCAAACCGCTGACCGACGAATTTGTTCAGCGCGCCGAAATATTTTCTCAACTGAGTGGTTTGCAACTCAACCAAGCCGTCACGCCAGATGCGGTTATACGCATGTTGACTCACCCTTTGGGCGGCTTGAAAAATATTCCGCCTCACGCGCGGCGCGTTGCGTTGCTCAATCAAGCCGACACGCCCGAACTGCAATCCATCGGCGGGCGCATGGCGCACGAGTTGCTGGCTCATTTTGATTCGGTCATCGTTGGAACGCTCGAACATTCCAACCTTCAAACTTTTGAACATTGCGCGGGCATCATCCTCGCCGCCGGAGAATCTACCCGCTTTGGCGCACCCAAGCAATTGCTGGATTGGAAAGGGAAGCCGTTTGTGCGACAGGTTGCCGAAACTGCGCTTCAAGCGGGGCTTTGGCCTGTGGTGGTGGTCACAGGCTTTTGCGCCGCTGATGTTGAATCTGCGTTAGACGGACTGCCCGTCGAGATTGTCCACAACCCGGAATATCCGCAAGGACAAAGCACATCCATTCGCGCGGGGATACAACCATTACTACCCCCTCCGCCCTATTCGGGCACCTCCCCTAGCAAAGCATCCCACTGGGACAAATCCGCAAAAAGCGATTCTCAAAATATCCAAATTCCTCTTGGCGGATTTGGGGGAGGACGGGTGGGGGCTGCGGTTTTTCTGCTGGCTGACCAGCCGCAAATCCCAGTGGATGTGATCCGTGCGCTGGTTGAGTCACATGGGCAAAAAATGCAGGCGATTCTGGCTCCGCTGGTGCTGGAGGATCGCCGCGCCAATCCGGTGCTGTTTGACCGCGACACTTTCGCTGATCTGATGCAACTGACGGGTGACGTGGGCGGGCGCGGAATTTTCGATAAACATCGGGTGGAATACCTGCCGTGGCATGACGAGATTTTATTATTTGATGTGGACAAGCCAGATGACTATCAAAAATTGAAGGAGATGGAATGAGCATTTCTGCCGTCATTCTGGCCGCGGGAAAATCCACGCGCATGGGGCAGCAAAAAATGCTGATGCCCTGGCGACATACCACTGTGCTGGGACAGGTGGTCGAAACCCTGCAATCCGCTGGGGTCGAAGAGATTACTCTGGTGACAAACTCTACGACTGCGTTACAAATTACCGATTACAAATTACCCATCACACTCAACGATGGCGGCGAGATGCTTGAATCGATTCAACTTGGTTTGCAAGCGCAAAAACCATCAGCGGAGGCAGCTCTCATTTGTCTTGGCGACCAGCCTCAGGTGGAGGAAGGAAGCGTGCGGAGCGTCTGCGACGCCTTCCACCAAAAAAAATCCAGCATTGTGGTGCCAAGTTATCAAATACGGCGCGGACATCCGTGGCTGATCGCGAGGGAATTGTGGGACGAGGTGCTGCAAATGCGCGCGCCTGAGTCGATGCGCGATTTTTTGAACGTTCACAAGGCTGATATTTTTTATGTCGAACTCGATACGCCCAATATCTTACAGGATCTCGACACTCCGGCAGACTACTTGAAATACAAGCCGTGACGTGCTATGTTAAATATAACAAAGGAGGTTGCCATGTCTGACCTGACTTTGATCGCTGAGGATATTCTCGAAACCATGCGCACGATGGATGAAGCATGCCATGCCATGAAAGCACTGGAAGCGGCGCACCGCGCTACAGAAGCCGAAGACGAGAAACACGATATAAAACAAACATTGCATGAAGAAACAAATCTCGCCGCGTTTGACGTGTTCCGCACCAAAATGCTGGACTTGCACGCACGGCTTAGCAAGCTCAAGGTTGTGCTTGACAATGAGGAGGCTTTTGCAGTGGATGAACTGGTAGATGCGATAAGTATGGCAAACACGGGTCATCGCGCAGAATACCGCAGAACGCCGCGCATGAATGAGTAAGTGGGAGTGGCTAATTTCGTGGGCTTGCCAGAAGGTTTAGCCACAGAGATCACCGAGAAAATACTGAGAAAAACCTCAAAAAACTCTGTGTGCTCTGTGGCTTAATGTTTTTAGCCCATGCTTTTAGTCACTCCCTGAATAAGTCAAATTATTGACAATCAGACTTACAAAAGATACACTCGCCCCATTCAAAATTTGGAGTGAGTGCATGAAGTATTTTATTATTGTGAACCCGACCTCGGGTCATGGACTTGGTGAAAAGTCCATTCCGCAAATCGAATCCAGCCTGCGTGAAAGCGGGCTGGATTTTAAATTGGTACGTACCGAGCGCGTGTGGCATGCCGCCGAACTGGCGGAAGGCGCGGCACGCGACGGTTACGATGTGATCGTCTGTGCCAGCGGGGACGGAACGGTCAATGAAGGCATTAATGGAATTATGAAAGCGCGCAAAGATGGGTACACAAAAAGCGCATTTTCTGCGCTCAGCATCGGTACCGGCAACGACTTTGCGGGCGGCACGGGTATTCCGACAAACTTAAATGACGGCTTGAAATCACTGGTCGCAAACAAACGCAAAACCATTGACATTGGAATCGTGAAAGGCGGCTATTATCCCGAAGGTAGATATTTTGGAAATGGCATCGGTGTGGGTTTTGATGCGGCAGTGGGCAACGAAGCGGTCAAAGTCCGCTGGGCGCGCGGCTTGCCTGCGTATCTGATCGGCGTGATCAAAACCGTTTTCCTATATTACGATCCCGCACACGTTGAAATTGTTTTGGACGACAAGGAAACCATCAATCAGGTTTCGCTGATGATCTCGGTCATGAACGGCAGACGCATGGGCGGCGGGTTTCAAATGACACCCGAAAGCAAGCCCGATGACGGATTCTTCGATCTCTGCATCGCGGAGACTGCATCCAAGGGGCGCATCATGATGCTGATCCCCCACTTCCTGCGCGGGACGCAGGCGACCCAGCCTGAGGTGAAGATGCGGCGCGCCAAAAAAGTTTCGATTAGGTCTTTGGATCGGACTTTCCCTGCACACGCAGACGGTGAATTCATCTGCCTCGAAGGCATGGAACTAAGCCTTGAGTTGCTGCCAAAAGAACTGGAAATTATCTGCGGCTGAAAAAAAGTCGCGCTGCAAGCGTGACCTACCTGAAAAATAAAAAAAATGAACTGGCTAATTAACTTTGTCATCCGAGTTTACACACGCATCACTTGTAGAATTGACGCGCCTGATCTGCACAAAGTACCGATGCAGGGACCGTTGATCGTGATCTCCAACCACACGGGGCAGATCGAAGTGCCGTTGGTCTTTGCTCACCTGCAACCCCGCAAGTTGACGGGCTGGGCAAAGGTCGAGTCTTGGGATAATAAATTTTTGAATTGGGTCTTCGGTGTATGGGGCATGATCCCTGTGCGGCGCGGTGAGGCGGATATGCACGCGCTGAAAGCCGCCTTGCGCGCCCTGGAAAAAGGTCTCATCTTCGGCATTGCTCCCGAAGGGACACGAAATTACAACGGCATACTACGACGCGCCCTGCCCGGCGCTGTGACTCTGGCCCTGCATTCAGGCGCGCCCATTATCCCAGTGGCGCATTGGGGCGGCGAGAATTTTATGAAGAATCTCAAACGTTTCAAGCGGACAGATTTCCACATCCGCGTGGGCGAGCCGTTCAAGATAGATACGCAGGGGATAAAAGTGACGGGTGAAATACGTCAACAGATCGTGGACGAGATGATGGTGCAAATTGCGATCATGATGCCTGAGGAATATCGCGGGGAGTATGCGGAGATGTGCAAGTTGCCTACGCAGTTTATCAAGCTCGTTACACTTGACCTCTTGCATAAGTAGCCACAGAGTACACAGAGACCTTTGAGGAAAACCTATTAAAACTCTTTTTTTCTCTGTGACCTCTGTGGCAAAATGGACTTTTGCAAGAGGTCTACTTTAGAAAAAACGGCGGTGAAAAATCACCGCCGTTTTTATTTACAACTTCATTTGATATGCGTTCGTTTCGCGCTTTTTGAATCCCATCCGTAAATATAGTCTATTCGCCGCCTCTCGCATGGGATTGGATGTGAGCGAGATATTCTGAGCGCCTTTTTCGCGCGCGAGGTTGATGGCGTATTTCATCAAGGCATCACCGATGCCTTGTCCGCGGGCGGAGGTGTCGACGATGACATCTTCGATGATGGAGCGGATGCCGGTTGGCACGCGGTAGACAGTGAGCGTGAGTGCGCCGATGATTGCGCCGTGGTCATCGCGGGCTACCATCAGCGTGGATGATGTCTCTCGGACGAGATCAGCCAGATCGTTAAGCGAAGGCGGCGGGTTGTTATTCGTCAACTGGGGAATCAGGCGCTGGAATGCGTCGTATAGTTCCGCATCTGCTTGAGTCACGATCTCAATTTGCATTTGAAGCTCCAATTCTTCAAACACAAAGGACACGACGTACACAAAGGTTAATAAATTAAATGCATTTCCTTCGTGTCCCTTGGTGACCTTTGTGTTTAACTGTTCTTTTTGGGGATGATACTCAGCACCAGATAATATGCGACATAGATGAACGAGACCCAGACCACCCATTTTGGCTGGTTGGGATATTGGATCAAGCCCCAGATGCCGATTGCGCCGTAAATGTAGGTGAGCGCGAGCGTGAGGGTGCGCAAATAACTGTTGCGAGATGGGTAAATATATTTTATGGGAATGAAGACCATGACGTTGAAGAGCATTAGAAAACCGAAGTTCCACCACTGGGGCAGGTTCATCAGCAGCATGTAAAGCGCGGCGACGTTCCAATAGGATGGGAAACCTTTGAAATGATGGTCGTCGGTCTTCGCGTCGGATTGCGTGAATTGATACGCCGAGGTAAGCAGAATAAAACACGCGCCGAGAAGTCGTGTGCCATCGGGCAGGACATCTGCTTCAACGAGGAAGAGCGCGGGTACAACCACGTAATTCAGATAATCGAGAATGTTGTCGAGCAACGCGCCGTCCACTCCGTTGGCGTATTTTTTTACATCTGCCCAGCGCGCCAACATACCGTCGAAACCATCCACGAGCATGGCGACGATCATGTAAATGATCATGGCTTTCCAGTCATGCGCGAAGATGGCAAGCAGACCAAGGAATCCCCAGACTGCGCCGGTTGCGGTAAATAAATGCACGCCATACGCCAGCACAACACGCACGGGGTTTAGTTTTGGTTCGAGAGCAGAAGTTGTCATTGTTATCCTTTATTAAGAAGTAGTCATGAAAACACGCAGACGGTGAAACAGGTGCGTTGAATTATAAATCCGTTCCCATCCGTGAGTCCGTGACAGAGTCCGTTGACAACCGATTGCCAAATGACGAAAGCTAGAAGGTATAATCGAGGCAAGAGAGAAAACGAGGAGAAAATATGCTAACAGTCGAAGCAATAATTGACGAAGCGGGGAATGTGAAAATCCTCCAGCCCGTCCCGCTTCAAGGTCAGGGAGCGCGGAGGGCGTTGCTTGTCGTGCTTGACGAGCCTGCCTCAGCCATTTCAGAAACCGCTTTATTGAGCGAAGCCGCGCTTGCCGAAGATTGGCTAAGACCAGAGGAGGATGAAGCATGGGCATACCTTCAGCGGGCGACGTCGTAGTTCTGCCTTTTCCATTTTCAGATCTTTCAGAAAGCAAAATCCGTCCAGCGGTGGTCTTGGCACGCGCCAACAAAAGTGACTGGATTTTGTGCCAGATCACAAGCAATTCTTACGGGGACGCTCAGGCAATTGTGATTGCTCAAACCGATTTCAAATCGGGGATGTTGCGCCTTCAAAGTTATGCGCGTCCTTCCAAACTTTTTACCGCAAATCAGGAATTGATCATTTCGATTGAGGGGACTTTAAAACCAGAAAAGTTGACCGAGATTCGAGAGGCGATTGTAAAAATATTGAATCAATCAGGGGAATGATGAATTCAGAATTATGAAGGATGAATTACCATCCACGAATAAACGAATGCCCGCCCGTATTCGTTTATTCGTGGACAAAATTCGTGGAAGGCGTGTTGACATCCCATTGCCAAATGACGGGGGCAAATGATGAAAGGAAGTCTCTTGTTCCAGTGTAAAATACACTCACGCAACGATCACGATGTAATGACAGATTCCCAATGGAGGGTAAAAACATGACCAAAACGCCTGAACAAATTGCACTGGAACGCATTCGCCAAGCCGCCGAGTCAAGATAAAAACCATCCTCGAATAAAACCACGAATACTCGAATGCCCGCCCGTATTCGAGTATTCGTGAAAAATTCGTGGACGGTCACCGAGGACATCACCCATGACCCAAACACCTGAACAAATTGCATTGGAAAGCATTCGCCAAGCCGCTGAGTCAAGATAAAAACCATCCTCGAATAAAACCACGAATACTCGAATGCCCGCCCGTATTCGAGTATTCGTGAAAAATTCGTGGACGGTCACCAAGGACAACACCCATGCCCCAAACACCCGAACAAATTGCATTGGAACGTATTCGCCAAGCCGCCGAGTCAAGATAAAAACCATCCTCGAATAAAACCACGAATACTCGAATGCCCGCCCGTATTCGAGTATTCGTGAAAAATTCGTGGACGGTCACCGAGGACATCACCCATGACCCAAACAC